>CAMHIS010000062.1 GCA_946185285.1 uncultured Prevotellaceae bacterium | reverse complement strand
GGCGTCGGTGGCTACGTAGGTGTCGTAGTCGGGCGAGGGGTCGAAGGTGGCGCGCTGCATGGTCTCGGCAATGACGTCGCCCATCTGGAGGAAGCCGCAGCGATCCTCGAGGAAGGCACGGTTCACGACCTCGTTGGCAGCGTTGACGATGCAGGGCATGTTGCCGCCCCGGTCGAGTGCCTCGTAAGCCATGGCCAGGCAGCGGAACTTCTTCAGGTCGGGCTCGAAGAACTCCAGCGGGTGACGGAACAGGTCGAGGCGCTCGCCGCTGAGCGGCAGACGGCGCGGGAACGAGAAGGCGTACTGGATAGGGAGCCGCATATCGGGAACGCCGAGCTGGGCCTTCACCGAGCCGTCGTGGAACTGCACGGCGCTGTGGACGATGCTTTGCGGGTGGACGAGCACCTGAATCTGGCGGGCATCGACGCCGAAGAGCCACTTGGCCTCGATGACCTCGAAGCCCTTGTTCATCATCGACGCAGAGTCGATGGTAATCTTCGCCCCCATGTCCCACGTCGGGTGGCGCAGTGCGTCGGCCTTCGTCACGTGTGCAATCTCCTCCATCGACTTCGTGCGGAAGGGGCCGCCCGAGGCCGTGAGCAGGATCTTCTCAATGGGGTTCTGGTCTTCGCCGACGAGGCTCTGGAAGATGGCCGAGTGCTCGCTGTCGACGGGTAGGATAGGGGTGTGGTACTGCTGGGCCAACTGGAGTATCAGTTCGCCGGCCACGACGAGTGTCTCCTTGTTGGCCAGGGCGATGGCTTTCTTGGCCTTGATGGCGTGGATGGTGGGGCTGAGGCCGGCAAAACCGACCATTGCCGTGAGTACCATGTCAATGGGGCCGGCCTCGACGATTTCGTCCAAGGCCTGTGCGCCGGCATAGACCTTGACGTCGGGCAGGTCGTCCATCAGTCGGCGCAGCTCGTCGTAGCGCTGCTCGTTGGCGATGACGACGGCAGCGGGACGGAACTTATGGGCCTGCTGGGCCAGCAGTTCCACCTTGTTGTTGGCCGTCAGGCAGTAGACCTCATAGAGGTCGCTGTGCTCCTCGATGACTTCGAGTGCCTGTGTGCCTATCGACCCCGTGGAGCCGAGAATGGCTATTTGTCGTTTCTTCATAATTCTAACAGTCCTTCTGGAATCGTCATGCTGATGACTCTACCCTTCATATCAATATCGGTTATCAGGTCGTCGTTGGCGGGAATGAGCCGCCCGTCCTCAAGTTCAAAGAGCAGGTTGGCGGTGGTGTCGTCGATGTCGGCAATGCGGCCAACGGGCCTTCCCCCGTTTGCTTCGACCAAGTCGAAGCCCACCAGCAAGGTGAGGGAGGGGGGCACATCGTCATCGGCGGCTAAAGAGCGGGGGAAATAGACGTCGCAGCCCGTCAGTTCGGAGGCGCGCTGCTGGGTGTCTACATTCTCGAACTTCATCAGGGCCACCGTGTCGGAGCGAAAGCGGTACTCCTCGATGAAGAACGGCACGAGGATGCCGTCGACCTCCAGGATGAGGTAGTCGCAGTCCACACGGTCGAAGATGTCGTCATCGAACAGCAGCGACACCTCTCCCTTCACGCCGTGGGCTTTGCCAAGACGCCCGATCTTGTATACTTCTTCTTGCTTAATCATGGGTACTATGGGGCTGATGGGGTGATGCGCTCGATGCGGGCACCGAGTGCGCTGAGGCGGTGCTCGATGTGCTCGTAGCCACGGTCAATCTGCTCGATGTTGCTGATGAGGCTGGTGCCGTTGGCACTCATGGCTGCTATCAGCAGGGCGATGCCGGCGCGGATGTCGGGACTCGACATGCGCTGTGCCCGGAGCGTCAGTTTGCGGTCGTGGCCGACGACGACGGCGCGGTGGGGGTCGCAGAGGATAATCTGTGCACCCATGTCAATGAGCTTGTCGACAAAGAAGAGCCGGCTCTCGAACATCTTCTGGTGGAACAGAACCGAGCCGCGGGCCTGGGTGGCCACGACGATGAGCACCGACAGCAGGTCGGGTGTCAGTCCAGGCCACGGTGCGTCGGCCAGGGTCATGATGGTGCCGTCGATGAATGAGTCGACGACGTAGTGCTTCTGCCGGGGAATCAGGAGGTCGTCGCCGTCGGTCTCGACTTTGACGCCGAGGCGGCGGAAGGCATCGGGGATGATGCCGAGGTTGCGTAGCGACACGTTCTTGATGCGGATGCCGTCGCCCACCATGGCAGCCATGCCTATGAACGAGCCAACCTCAATCATGTCGGGCAGCAGGCGATGCTCAGTTCCGTTGAGCTTGCTGACACCGACGACGGTCAGCAGGTTCGAGCCGATGCCGCTGATGTTGGCTCCCATGCGGTTGAGCATGTGGCAGAGCTGCTGTATGTAAGGTTCGCAGGCGGCGTTGTAGATGGTGGTTGTGCCCTCGGCCATCGTGGCGGCCATGATGATGTTGGCCGTACCCGTCACCGACGCTTCGTCGAGCAGCATATAGGTGCCTTTCAGACTGTTGGCTCTTGACTTCTGGCTTCTGGCTGATATTTCGTAGACATCGCGGCTCTCTATATGGCGGAACTTGGCACCCAAGTACTTGAAGCCAAGGAAGTGGGTGTCCAGACGGCGGCGCCCGATCTTGTCGCCGCCGGGCTTGGTGACGACGGCCTTGCCCATGCGGGCCAGCAGCGGTCCGATCATCAGCACCGACCCGCGCAGTTCGGCACACTTGTGTACGAACTCATCGCTCTGCAGGTATTCGAGATTCAAGCTGTCGGCCTGGAAAGCGTAAACTCGCTCCTCGCTCTTCGCTCCTCGCTCCTCACTCCTCACCTTCACCCCGATGTCGCGGAGCAGCTGGATGAGGTTGTTCACGTCGCGGATGTCGGGGATGTTCGCTATCGTCACCTCCTCACTCGTCAGCAGCGTGGCACAGATAACCTGCAATGCCTCGTTCTTGGCTCCTTGCGGCGTGATGGTACCGCTCAGCAGGCGGCCGCCCTCTATCTTGAATGAAGCCATATAGCTACTTTCTCTTTTTCTTCTTTCCTTCGTCGACGGTAAGGGCCGTCATCTTCTCGAACTTGAACCTTCCGAGGTCCAGCTGGATGGCTCCGTCGGTGAGGCGTGCCATGTCGTCGGCCACCTTCTCGTCGTCGGCAGAGCCGTGGCCCCACGTCAGCAGGTCGCGCTTCATCTGGTTGGCCGTCTGCCGTATCAGTTCGGTACGCTCGGCACTTTCGGGCATGGTCTTCAGCTTCTCCAGCAGTTCTCCGACCAGCTTGCCGTAGTGGCGCAGGCGGATGCGCTTCTGGGGTAGTGGGATGGGGGAGGGCTTCGAGTGGATGGTCTCGGCACCCGTTACGTCGAAAGGCCAGTCGATGTCCAACTGCTTGTCAGACATCAGGTAGAGGTGGTCCCAGAGCGTCTGTTCGTAACCGGCGTTCTCGCGTATCTGCGGCACCTTGGTCAGCATCATCCTGACGATGGTCTTGGCACACTTCAGCCGTTCTTCCTTTGAGGGCAGGCTGATGGCGAAATCCACCATCTTCTGGATTTCCCTTCCGTACTCGGGCATAAGCAACTTCTCACGCCCCGTGTTGTAGTCTAATCCTTGTATATCCATATTCTACAATAATTTCTTTGGCATTTTGGCTACGAAGTCTTTCAGGTAGAAAGGCTCGTAGTAGGCCACGTCCTCCGTCTGCCCGTTCCACAGGCGGCGCTCGGCCAAAGGCTGCATCCACTTGGCTATCGGCTCTATGCCGTCGATATAGTGGGCATTGGGATGGTTGACAGCTTCCATGCACTTCCTGGCACCGCCTCCGAAGAAGTAGACCTCGCCCCTGTCGAGCCACGGCCTGTAGGTCTCGGCGTCGACGACGTCGGCTCCGACCTCTCGGACGGGTTTCAGTGAACGGTCGTAGATACCGGCGTAGACCTCCATGCGGCGGGCGTCGATCATCGGGCACAGCAGGGCACCCTCAGGCACCAGTTCGCGCAGCAGCACCGGCACACAGAGCAGTTCCAGCGTCGGTACGCTGATGAGTTTCAGGTTGCGGGCATAGCAAATGCCCTTGGCCATCGATACGCCGATGCGCAAGCCAGTATAGCTGCCTGGGCCGCCGCTGACGGCTACCGCGTCGAACGGTATGGCATGGTTGTCGGTGAAAGACAAGGCCTCGTCGACAAATGATCCCAACCGCTCGGCATGATTTGGCCCGGTATGGTCTTCCTGTTCGAAGATGACGTGCGAATCCTCGCTGACGGCCACCGAACAGACGTCGGTACTGGTGTCGATATGTAGTATGCAAGCCATTGTTTCTTCTCTTTACTATATTTATAAGGTGCAAAGGTACGCTTTTTTCTGTCAATAGCCGTATATTTATCAGAAATTAACGTCTCTGGTTCAACTTTTTTTCGTACCTTTGCACTCGGAATAAACATCGTTTAACATCATGATACAATCAATGACGGGCTACGGCAAGGCTGTCGTGGCCTACAAGGACAAGAAGATTAACGTAGAATTAAAGTCGCTGAACTCTAAGCAACTGGACCTCCAGACGCGCATTGCACCAATCTACCGTGAGAAGGAGATGGAACTGCGCCAGATGGTGGCGGCTGCCGTCGTCCGCGGCAAGGTGGACTTCAGCCTGTGGATTGAGAAGGATACCGTGGTGGATGCCACGCCTGTCAACGCAGCATTAGTGGAGAACTATTACCGGCAGATGAAGGACATTGCGGCCAAGACGGGGATTCCCATGTCGACAGACCCCATGTACACGTTGTTGCGTATGCCCGACGTGCTGACGAAATCGGAACAGGAGGTACTCAGCGACGAGGAGTGGTTGGCCGCCCGCCAGGGTGTGCAGGATGCTTTGGACGCGCTGGTCAGCTTCCGCACCCAGGAAGGGGCTGCCCTTGAGCGGAAGTTTATCGAGAAGATAGACAACATCCAGCAGTTGCTGGCCGAAATAGAGCCTTACGAGAAGGGGCGCGTGGAGAAAATCCGCCAGCGTATCACCGACGGCCTGCAGCAGATTCCCGGCGTAGAGTACGACAAGAACCGTCTTGAACAGGAACTTATCTACTACATCGAGAAGCTGGACATCAGTGAGGAGAAACAGCGCCTGAGCAACCACCTGAAGTACTTCCGCGAGACGATGGGCGAGCCTGCCGGCCAGGGCAAGAAGCTGGGCTTCATCGCTCAGGAGATGGGCCGCGAAATCAATACCACCGGCTCGAAGTCAAACCAGGCCGAGATGCAGAACATCGTCGTGAGGATGAAGGACGAGCTGGAGCAGATCAAGGAACAGGTATTGAACGTATTATAATACACGTATTGAGAACGATGAAAGGTAAAATGTTAATCGTATCAGCCCCGTCGGGCAGCGGCAAGTCGACCATCGTCAACTGGCTGATGCAGGAGCATCCGGAGCTGCAACTCTATTTTTCAATTTCGTGTACCAGCCGTGCACCGCGTGGGACGGAACAGAATGGCGTAGAGTATTTCTTCCTGACGCCTGATGAGTTCCGTGCGAAGATTGAGAACGAGGAATTCTTAGAGTACGAGGAGGTGTACCATGACCGTTTCTACGGTACCCTGAAGGCCCAGGTGGAGCGACAGCGCGAGGCAGGGCAGAACGTGGTGTTCGACGTCGACGTAAAGGGTGGCGTGAACATCAAGCGTTACTACGGCGACGAGGCGCTGAGCCTCTTCATCCAGCCACCGTCGGTCGAGGAACTGCGCCGCCGTCTGGAGGGTCGTGGCACCGACACCCCCGAGGCCATTGAGGAGCGGCTTGCCAAGGCCGAGTATGAACTGACCTTCGCTCCGCAGTTCGACCGCGTCGTGGTGAACGACGACTTAGAGACCGCCGAGCAGGATGCACTACAGATTATCAGCGACTTCCTGAATGACTAAAACCGGTATTTTCGGCGGCAGCTTCAACCCCATCCACAACGGCCACATCCAGCTGGCCCGCCAGTTGCGCGAGGCAGCCGGACTCGACGAGGTGTGGCTGATGGTGTCGCCCCAGAATCCGCTGAAGGAACAGACGGGACTGCTGGCCGACGAGCTGCGGCTTCAGATGGCACGGCAGGCTCTTGCCGGCGAGCCGTTCGTCCGTGTCAGCGACTACGAGTTCCACCTGCCTAAGCCTTCTTACACGTGGAACACCCTGCAGGCCCTCAAGGCCGACTTCCCCGACCGTGAGTTCGTACTGCTCATCGGTGGCGACAACTGGGAGCGCTTCTCCCGCTGGTACCGTGCCGTCGACATCGTCAGCAACTACCGGCTGGTGGTCTATCCCCGTCGTGGCAGCGACATCGATCTCACGACACTTCCAGCGTCCGTCACCGTCGTCAATGCCGAGCTGCTCGACATCTCGAGCACTGACATCCGCCGTCGCGTCCGTCACAGCCAGTCGGTCAAGGACTTGGTTCCCGATAGCATTCTTGATGCTGTCACGGAATACTATCAGTAACTAAAATTTCACAAATGAGTACAACGAATGAAAAACAAGGGCGCAGGTAGGGTGTTTCCGTCGAGATTAAATAATCCGTCACATCCGTCACCGTAGCGAAAGTAGCTGATAAACAATATGATACGTGGTAACGGATAATGGTGACGGATGACGGATGCACGTCGGTTGCGACTGGCGTCACCAGTATGTGTACACCGCTGCACGAAGTCGATGTTCATGACCTATGTTCACGGGCGATGAATAATTGTTCACGGGATGCTGAATCACTGCGGACGGCCAAGACGACCGTCCCGTTCCTCACTGTTCATTCCTCCATCCGTCATCCTTCACCTTAATCTGTCACTACGTAACCTACTGACTACAAGCGTGATAGATAGAAAGTGACGGAATGACGGATTCATTTCAATTGTGATTCGTCTTAATTCGTTGTCTAAAAGAAAAGGGTGGGTAAGTTCAATCAGTAATATTACAGCAGATGGTACGTGCCGCCGGCCAACGACCTTACCACACCCTTCATCTCTAACTGGAAGAGCAGGGCAGTGAGTTGGCCGATGGGCATGTTGACCTTTACTGAGAGGATGTTCAGCTGCAGGTCATTGGTTTGCTGCAGCTGAGAAACGACAGCTTGTTCTTCGGCGGTCATGTTGGGGAACAGCTGGCGCTCGACGGCTTCTTTCGGCTTTTGGGATTGCCAGCCCACTGCTGACATGAAGTCGTCGGCCGATGTGATGAGTCCCGCCTTGTTGTCGCGTATCAGGTTGTTGCAGCCCTCACTGTACTGCGCTCCTACGGGACCGGGAAAGGCCAGCACGTCGCGTCCGTAGTCCTGGGCTATGCGGGCCGTGATGAGCGCTCCGCCTTTGAAGGCCGACTCCACGACAACCGTTGCGTCCGAAATACCTGCTACGATACGGTTTCGCTGGCGGAAGTTGTTGGCAATGGGCTCCGTTTGCGACATGTATTCCGTCAGCAGACCGCCGTGGCTCACCATCGTGGCAGCCGTCTGGCGGTGGCGGGCGGGATATATCTGGTCCAAGCCGTGGGCTAATACGCCGACGGTGTCGTAGCCGGCGGCAAGGGCCTCGCGGTGGGCGCAGATGTCGATGCCGTAGGCCAGTCCGCTGGCGATGAGCACATCAGGGCACAGCTCCCTGAGCCGTGTCACAAACCGCCTGACAAGGTCCTGACCGTAGGTGGTGCAGTGGCGTGTGCCGACGATGTCGACGACCCGCTGCTGGTTCAGGTCGGCAAGCCCCTTATAATATAATAGTACGGGCGCGTCAGGACACTCCCTCAGCCTTGCCGGATAGTTGGGGGCATTCATGGTCAGCACCTGGATGTTGTGCTTTGTGACAAACTCCATCTCAACCGTCGCGCGCTTCAGGGCGTCGTCCCAGTTCCTCAGGTTCTCTACGAGTTGTGGCGAGCAGTCGGCTATTGCGTCGCCGATATCCAGACGGTGCTCATACACAGACTGTCCGCCGCCCAACTCCTGGTAGAGCTGTAGTGCCATCTGCGAATTGAAGCCCGTCATCCGCGTCAGCGCGATGGTGTAAAAGACCTCCTGTTCGTTCATGCTCCAATATACTTTGCGAACGCCTGGTCGTAGTCCTCGCTCTGCCCGAGGCGTCCGTTAATGATGCAAACCAACTCGACCTTGCCGCGAAAGCAGAGTTGATCGTCGGAGGCACGGAAGATGTCGTGGTGGAACACGTATTTGATGCCTTCCTTGGTCAGACCCATACGTGAGACGAATTCATCGTCAGGGCGGAGGGGCACTTTGTATTGAAGGTTCATGCGGGCAACGACTGCATCGACACCTTTTTTGTGCATCTCAGCGAATGAGAGTCCGCATTCCTTCAGGAAGAGGTGTCGCGTATGCTCACAGTAGTGCAGGTAGTTGGCGTTGTTCACGATGCCCTCGATGTCGCATTCGTAGTCGCGCACCGTCATCTGCGTTTCAAAACAGTATTTCATAGTTGTCTTTATTTTACCATCTGTCCTTTGTTTGGATGTCGTCTGCCCAACGGTGGTCCTTCGGGAAGGGCTGGCCGCCCCAGGCCTTGACCTGCGTCCACGGCTCGGCCTTGTCCGTCCAGAACGGATGGTCGGCGGGCAGACCGAGGGGCATGAATGAGAGGCTGGTCATGTAGAGCGAGCCGTTGTTGGTGTACCAGTCGGCGGTCTCGGGCTGCGAGCCGCAGAAGCCGATGGTCAGGAAGCCTCTGTCGTTGTAGTTCTCCTGATAGTCGAACATACGGTGCATCACGGCGGTGAGGGCGGCGCGCACCTGTCCGTTCGAGAGTTCCTTCGGAAGCTTCTGGTACCACGCCATCAGGGCCAGGGGCTGCATGGCGGCCAGACGGTAGGGCGCGCTCCGGCCGATGACAGGGAAGGTGCCCTCGGGCGAGATGAAGCGCTCGAGGATAATGCTGAACTTCTGGGCGCGCTTCAGGGCACGGTCGTAGTACTTCTTGTACTCCAAGCGGGTGTTGGCCTTGGCGTCAATCATGTTCTGCAACGTCTCCAAGTACATGGCGTGGAAGACGTAGCTCGAGTAGTAGTCGAAGGCGAAGACGGGGCCGTCGGCATACCATCCGTCGCCAACATACCACTCTTCGACCTTGCGGATGGTCATCATCACGCGGAAGTCGTCGTACTCCTTCAGACCCACGGCCTTGGCAATGAAGCTCTCGATAACCGAGGAGAAGAGGAACCAGTTGGTATAGGGCGGCTCTATCGAGCGCAGTTTCTTGAACTCTGCGATGTAGCGGTCCTTGGTGGTCTGGTCGAGCGGAACCCAAAGGGCATCGTAGGCACGGATGAACGACTCGGCGATGTAGGCGGCATCCACGAGATTCTGGCCGGAGGCACCCCAGACGAGATAGTCGGGCGACTGCGGGTCGACGCTGTTCTTATACGAGGCCAGTGCCCACTCGCGCAGCTGGTGTCGCAGGTGTCCCTCGGCGGTGTCGTCGTCGGGTAGCGAGAGCCACGGGGCGATGCCCGCCATCAGGCGCCCGAAGGTCTCCATGTAGACCACCTTGCGGTTGCGGTTGTCGAACGAGGGCGAGAATTCCGTCTTCATGTTCTTCTGCAGTTCGCCCTTGGCCATGTTCTCCAGGACAGGAGCCGCCATCTTGTAGGTTAGTCCTGCCCAGTATTCGCGGTCGGTCGGTTCCGCTTTCTTCACTTTCTTTGCCTCGACAGGCATCAGCGCCATCAGCGCCACCAGTAGAATAATTACTTTCTTCATAGGTTTTTGTTTTAGTATTTCTTGGCTGTTCAGGATGCAAAAGTAAACAAAAAAGCCGAAAGCGCAAAACTTTCGGCTTGAATAATTGAGAATGTAATCTCAAATATTCGTAATGGACTGCACCCTATGACCCCATATACTGTCCAATAAAGAAGATGGTGCCCGTTGTCCACTCCCTGATGAAATAGAGGAACGGACGTGTGGCGTGGAAGCGAATCATATCAGGTTGCACGATATCCAGCCCTCCAATACGCCCCTGCAGGGCAGTGACAACCGTTGCCTCGGTACCCGTTTCGTCGACCTCTATGCGGCCTGTCTGTTTCACCTTGGCAATCCAGGATTTCACGTCGAAGAGATTGGAGAAGTTAGCCTTCGTCATACTGAAGGCATCGGACATGCCGAGTGTCTTCATGACGTCAGTGAGAACCACTTCGGATGACGATTTAAAGCGTGGCAACTTCACCTCCACCAGGACTCTTCTCATCTGGTCATGACATTTTTCCCAGCGATCAGCCGTCAGCGACTGGACCACGTCGCCAACGGTCTTACCTTCTTTCGGCAACATGACGATCATCTGATAGGCTCCGTTACTATAAGGCAGGCAGAGCGTCTGGCAGAGGTCGTCCTCGGTATAGAAGAACTGGCGTGTCTGGTTCATCATTGGTACCGTCTTCTCTTTGCCGTCCTCACCTTTGAACACTTCGTCCCTCGTGTTGGCCTTACGGAACTTGTCCGTCCAGATGCCCTTGAAGTAGATGGTGTTCACCAAGGCAAAACCTTGCGACGGGCCTGACTCCGACTCTTTGAACTTTGTGTCATAATAGTCTATGGCTACCTCCTTGAAGGCTGACTTGGGCTTGTAGGTTTTGTGTGAGAAGAACTCGTTAGTAATCTCCATCTTGGTCAACTTGTCGAGCTTCGACGACTCGGTAAGCATCTTGTGGCAGAAGTCGTTGATGTTGGCGGCTTTCTTATCGTCGCAGCCCAGCACTTTGTTAATCTGTTTCCTCGTCTGGCCGGCAGCCCCGTTGTTAATCAGTCCGAGGGCGTAGGTCATGCCCAACGACGACAGGAGGATACTCTCCTTGCTGCCGACTTTGCGGAGCATATTGAAACTGAGGTCGTTGACTGGTGTCACTAGGGCCTGTTCATCGTCAGACAGATGGAGGTTGCGCCGCGGGTTGTTCTCATTCGATACCCCTTCGTTATTTTCCTCTACTTCGGGAACCTCTGATACCGTCTCTATTGCGAGCCCTTCAAATTCCGACACATTAACTTCCCTCTTGGGAATAGGCAGAGTGGACTGACCGTTGCCATTGACAGGTATGTATCTGTATTGTTTTTCTTCTGGCTCCATTTTGAATCTGCGTAGGTTTGTCCCCGACTCCATCTTGATCTTGTATTTCTTCTTGTCGATAGGCATAGTGATGGTTCTCATTCCCACGTAACTGAAACGGATGCGGTCTTCGGGATTTTTCACTTTCATGGAAAAAGCACCATTTATATCGGTGATAACCGACTCGATGATACGTCCATTTTCATTAATCTCACAGACGGTGGCACCCATCAGCGGACCGGCTTCGTCGCTCACTGTGCCGCTAATCTTATCACCAGCCTTCACTCTTTTCTTATTCGCTTTTTTAGCCTTGGTTACCTCGCGTGTAGGTATCGGCAGGGTGCTTAAACCCTGCCGCTGCAGAATCTGTCCGACGGAAGGAACAGCAGGAATGTCGCTCCTTGATGCGGCTTCCTTTGAATTGAGAATGGCATTGGGGAAATGCTTCCAGATGGCGGCTTCCTGCTCGTCGGTCATCTCGCCGTCGATGCGCAGGTTGTCAATCTGCAGGCCATAGAACCACTCGGGCAGCTCCACTTTGTCGGTAAAGTAGAGGGTCAGCCGCTTGATGTGCGGCAACTGGGCAAGGTGTTCGGGCACTTTGTTCACGCGCAATTCGATGCCGAAGAGCGAAGCCTCTGAGTCCATCTTCTGGAGTCGCTTCACGATGCTGTCGCTATCCTCCATCTGTCTGACCACCCAACCCATCTTTGGTGTGAGGGCATGTGTCAGGGTGTCCACCTCGGTTCCTATAAAGCCGGCCACGAGCTGCATCGGGATATCAGTGAGGACCGTACCGTCGGCAGGGCTGATGACCTTGTATTTGAAATCGACATACACCCGCTCCGACGGCATCTTGTGCGTGTGTGGCACCTGGTCGGGCGTCTGTCCGTTCTCGTCGGGGAAGAACTTGAGTATCCAGCCGTCCAGCTTCGTTGGTTTGCGGAAGTCGCACCCGCCACCAGCCAATTTATCAACACGATGTTTCTTGACCATGCCCTGCCAGAAAGCTTGGTCGGCCTTTCCCTCGGAGGCTTTGACAAACTCCGTCAGGATGGGCACGAGGCTCTTTATCCATGGGCCGACGGCATACTTCTCCAGCTGCTGCGTCTTCTCAAGCACTTTCTGCCAGTCTTGGGGCGTGCCGGTAAGCGTGACGGACGGGATGCCGCAGGCTATATAATGGACCACATAGTCGAAATAGCTCTTCATGGTCTCCATCAGCGTAATCTGCGAGGTGATGCGCTCGGTGATGCCCGTGGTGGTGAAGTCGGCGGTGATGGTCTTGGCGATGTCGCCCTTGGTGGCATCGTTGATCTGTGCCGTGAAGTCGGCCATCAGTTTCTGCCAGTCGGCATCGCAGGAGAGCAAGTCCTTGTCGGACTGTACCACGAGGTCTATCTTCCCCGAGTGGTTCACTAACTGGTCGCGCAACTGCTCGGGGTGGGCATTTACATAGCGGGCGAACCCCTGACTGATAAGCACCCAGATCATGTCGGGCGAGAGCACGAGCGGACGGTGCTCGGCGTAGGCCCGCACAACCGTCTTGAAGAAGACGTCCTTGCCGGTAAAGGTGTAAAACTTCTCGTCGTCAGCGAAACTCCAGGCAATCATGGCGTGGGTGTCGCCGGGAACGCCTTCGTCATGAAAAATCCCGTTGAGCGCCTGAGCGCCACTGCTTTGGTATTTCTCGATAGCATCATTTTCAACAGGCGAGAGATTCTCGTCGATCACAAAGGTGACGCCCGTCTGGGCTGTGGCGAGACTGGCGATGAGTGCCAGTGCGATGGTGGTCAGTATTTTCTTCATAAGTCGGTTGGTATTTAGTTATTCGATTTCCAATGTGCCGTCGAAGCTGATGGGGTCGCGGTTCATCGAGCGTACACGGATATACGCCTGACCATTGTCGTATATTTCAACCACATAGTGGTAGGAGTCCTCACGGGTCCTTACGTCGATGTCAATCTGTGTGTACTTCTTCGGCTTGCTCTCCTTGTAGGTCAGCACAGGCTCCTCGAAGTTCAGGCCTATCGACGGCGACATCGTCGGCATATGGGCATCACCCAGATAGGGCAGGTAGCTACGCAGTGTGTCGCCTCGCAGTTCCAGGTAGAAGTCAGACGTCACCGATCTCGACCCATAGCGCAGGGTGTTCATCGAACTGATGTCGATATGCCACCGCTTCGTGGCAATGGCATCGAGCACAGCCACCTGTTTCCGTTCCTTTTTCGTCAGCTTACGAAGGGGAATCTGGGGTATCGGTGGACGGTTCTGTGATACCGTTTTCGTCGATAATTGGATAGCGGAACCATCCTCTGGTTCCGATGTGGCGAGGCCGTCTCTGTAACTCCTATGCGTGACCATATAGGATGTGGAGGCAAGGAATTGAGGCTCAAGCTTTCCCCCCGCCCCCTCCCAAAGAGGGGGAGCCTCTTCTTCGAGGGGAGATTGGTGGGGGCTGACATCCTCCGTCGAAGCCGGCTCTGCCTGCTGAGGTGCTTCTTCGCTGAGTGCCGATACGGGCTTCTCTTTTGGCTGCTCGTCGGGCACGACCTCTGGTTGGACGATGGCTGGGCTGACTGGGCTGACTGGGCTGACTGGGTGTCGCGGACTCTGTTGTGCCACGAGAGGCTCCTGCGGGCTCTGCTGCTTGCCCCAGTTAAAAACTATCAGCAGGGCGATGCTGGCGGCAGCGGCTACGGCTGCATAGACCCACAGTCGGCGAGACTTTGGAGCCGCCTCGGGCTCCACGAGGCTCTTCATCACCCTTTCATTCAGGTCATCAGGTATGGGCGGCAACTGTTGCTCACGTCGGCTGACAGCCTCGCGCAGGTTCTTGTCGTTTTTAATGTCGTTCATTGTTCAGAGCGTTTTGATGATTCGGTAGAGTTTCTTGCGGATACGGCTCAACTGCGAGCCGACGGTAGAGGGAATGGAACCTGTGACGAATGCAATGTCGGCGAGGCTCATGTTATCGTAGTAGAACATGCTGACGATGGCTTGCTCGTGGGGCGGCAGCATTGCCAGGGCCTGCTCCAGCTGACGGATGGTCTGTTCGTCAGGCGGGGCATCGTCGGGGGCCTCCAGCGTGTCGATGCCCAGCTCGCTGTCGTCCATATAGACGATGTAGGGCTTCTTGCCGCGCACGAAGTTGAGCGACTCGTGGTAGGCAATGCGACCCAGCCATGTGGCGAGCGACGCCTGACGGGGATTATAGCCCTCGATGCCGCGCAGGGCCTTGACAAACACATCCTGATAGACCTCTTCGGCATCCTCGCGGCGCGTTACGATGCGCTGTACCATGCGGAACACCGCCGGACCATACTCTGTGAGCAATTGTTGGCAGGCGGCAGGCTTGCGCTGTCGCAGGTTGCTGATCAGGATGGTTGAGTCTTGTTCCATTTTGACTTTGTCTTCTACCTATATATACACACAAGATGGAAAAACATTGCAATGATTGCGAATATTTTTTTTATAAAAACATCGCTTCCTTGCTGACAAAAGCGATGACAGCAAGGAAGCGCTTCCGATATCTTTGATAGGTAATATTAATGACCTTGCAGATATCTTACGTATTCGCAAGCGGCTAACAGGAAGGCGCCGACGCCGAAGTTGGCCTCGCTGTTCTGGTCGACGGTCTGGCCGGGGATGGCACGCTCGCCGATGGGCTGCACGTAGCCCACCTTGCCCGACGACTGAAGGGCGGTCTCCGTCAGGTACTTCCAAGCACGGGCAATGACGGGGGCAAACTCCTTCTTCGGCAGGTAGCCGTGGTTCACGCCCCACAGCATACCGTAGGTGAAGAAGGCCGTGCCCGAGGTCTCGGGACCAGGAGCATGGTCGGGGTCGGCCATCGAGCGCGTCCAGTAGCCCTCCTTCTGCTGGAGCTTGGCCACGCCGCGTGCCAGCGTCACGTACTTGTCGACAAAGAAGGGCTGGCGGACGTACCACTCAGGCATGTCCTGCAGCACCTTGGCCAGTCCGGCGAGCACCCATCCGTCGCCGCGTGCCCAGAAGTCCTTCTTGCCGTTAGCCGACTTGTGTTTCGGCCAGACGTACTTACCGTCGCGGAAGTAGAGTCCCGTCTCCTTGTCGAGCATGATGCCGTCGCTGTAGAGCAGGTTCTCGTAGAGTTTGTCGAGATACTTCTTGTCGCCCGTCAGCTTGTACATCTTCGTCATCACGGGCATCACCATATAGAGGGCGTCGGCCCACCACCAGTAGTCGTTGGCCTCCGAGTCGGCCTCGTAGCCCATCACCTCCTTAGCACGGGCTACACGCTTCTCGTCCTTCTGAATGTTGTAAAGGTCGATGTACGTCTGGAAGCAGATCTGCCAGTCGCCGAAGAGCACGTAGTCCTGGCCCTCGCCGTAGTTCTTGTATTTCCACTTGGCAGGGTCGGCCTCCTTGGCGCCCTTCCACTCGTTGTGTTCTGCCCAGCGGATGCTGTAGTCGAGCATCTGCTGGTCGCCGAGCAGTTTCCATACTTCCATGTTACCGGTGTGGTAGGCGGCGTTGTCCCAGAAGGAGCGTACCTCAGCCTTGTTGTTCTGTTGCCAGTAGGTGTTCACTTTGCGGATGACGTCCTTCACCTGGTCTGCCGTCCACTGCTTCGCCTGCACAGCGGCTGTGGCGAGCAGGCATAAAGATAATAGTAGTTTTCTCATTGCTTATTTCTTGATTCTGATAATGTTAAGCGAATAGGCGGGCAGCTCCACGTCGACGGCATTGCACTCTGGCGACAGCTCGTGCTCGGTAGGACTGATGTTGGTGGGCTGCTGCAGGGTGTTCTCGTCGTAGCCCGTGTTGGCACGAAGACGAATGAGCTTGGCACTATGGACGTTGAAGTTGCTGATGTTCAGGCGGGCTGTGGTGCCCTCGGCCTGCGAGTTGACAACCTTGACGATGAGCTC
>CAMHIS010000061.1 GCA_946185285.1 uncultured Prevotellaceae bacterium | reverse complement strand
CCAGTCTGAGGTCAATGCCTAATCAAATTGATGCCACATTTTCAAGTGGACTCATTGATTAGAAGTTCACACCGAAGTTGATGAACAGGGCATTGCCGTGGACGGTGCCGTCAATATCATCGTCGGCGATATTGGCAATACCGAACTGGTAGCCAGCCTCCAGATAGAGCATGTCGTACTCGGCGCCGCAACCCACTTTCAAGCCCATATCGCCATGATTTACCAAATCGAAAGAGCTGAAGTCGAGCTTTCCGCCTTCGAAATCGCCCTTGACACGTCCGCCAATACCATAGGAGAAGTAGGGACCGGCAAATGGCAGCAGGGCAATGTCGTCGGTGGCCTTGATGCCATACTTGATGACAATAGGAATCTCCAGATACTTGATGTTCATCTTGACGTCGTCGTCCTTACCGCCACGCTGGGTGTAGTAGAAACCGCTCTCAAGAAAGACGGGCGAGGAATGAGAAACGCGGAGACCTACAACACCTCCCAGATTGAGACCGGCCTTCATGCTGTTGTGGTCAATATCGCCTGACATACGCGCCAGGTTAAGACCCATGCGGGCACCATAGTACAGATTGTTCTTGTCAAGTTCGAAACCACCGCTGGCAAACTGTGCGAACGAGGGCACGGCCAGCATCATTGCTACAATAGCTGTGAAAAATTTCTTCATAATTGTACTCCTTTTAGTGATTATTGTTTGTAAACTTCTGCAAAATAACAATAAAATTTTCATTTATCCAAACTTTTTCGCTAAAAAAACATTCTAACCCCTTAATTGTTGTTGCAGGATTAAGGAAATATGTGTATATTTGCACCGACAGAAGAAAAATAACACTAATAATTGAAGTTATGAAGAAGAAGTTCTTGGGGTCGCTGGCCATAATCGTACTGGCCGCCACCCTGCTGAGTGCCTCCCAGAAGGACGGCCAGGTGATGACCAAAGAAAACGGCGTCTATGTCGTCAACACGACGACGCTGGGCAAAGACGTCCAGGGCTATGCCGGGACGACACCCGTCAAGGTGTATATCAAGAAAAATAAGGTTGAGAAGGTGGAGTTCCTGAAGAACCAGGAGACCCCGAAGTACTTTGCCCGAGTGAAGAAGGCTTTGGAGACGAAGTGGAACGGCATGAAGGTGAAGGAAGCCGCCGCTCAGAAGGTCGACGGCGTGACTGGTGCCACGTTCTCGACCGACGCCGTCGTCAAGAACGTTCAGTTGGGGCTTGAGTATTACCAGAAGAACAAGAAGTGAAGAAGTGAGCGGTGGGAAGGCGGCAGTTCATCTTGGCGATACTCTTTGCGGCTGTTGTCGGCGGTCAGGCCACCGATAACAGTAAGTTGTCGGCTTATATCCGTGAGATAGCCCAGAGGAAGGAGGCTGGAGGCAGGAGACTGGAGTCAGGCGACAGAAGACAGCCGCCCCGTCTGCTGACAGCCTTTGTCCGTATTGACCCGTTAAAGGCCGATGACGTGTGGCGTGCTTACGGTTGCAAGCCTTATGCCGCCGTTGGCGACATTGCGATCGTCGGCATACCGCCCGGCAGTCTTAACGCGCTTTCCGACCATCCTGCCATCAGGCGCATCGAAGCCAGTCCTTCCGGGCGTGCCACGATGGATACTACTTCCGTCATCGTCGGTGCCGCCATGCTCTACAGTCAGTCCGTCGTCCCCCGTCAACTGGGAGGGCCTTTCACCGGCGACGGTGTCGTCGTGGGTGTCATGGACATCGGTTTCGACCTGACTCATCCTACCTTCCTCGACGCGACGGCGACCACCAGCCGCATCGGTGCCTTCTGGGACCAGTTGTCCCGCGACACCGTAGACAGTCAGCTCGCCGTAGGCCGCGACTTCGTAGGCTACGACATCGTCAGGGCGCAGCAGCATTCTGCCGACGGACTGATACAGACCCACGGCACCCACACGCTCGGCATAGCAGCAGGCAGCGGCTACCGCTCACCCTACCGGGGCATTGCCCCTGATGCTGACATCTGCCTTGTGAGCAACGCCGTCAGCGACGACATCGTCCTTATCGACTCTGCCGACATTGACAAGTACACAACGGCCACCGACGCCCTCGGCTTCAAGTACATCTTCGACTATGCCGACCGTCAGGGGAAACCATGCGTGGCATCCTTCAGCGAAGGCTATCCGCCCCTCCTTAACCAGGAAGACAGCCTCTATGCCGCCTTCCTTGACAGCCTCAGCGGTCCTGGCCGCATCATCGTCGCCTCAGCCGGTAATGAGGGTTTCGCCCAGACCTATTTCTGTAAGCCCGTAGGACAGCCAGCGGCTGGGGCCTTCGTGAAGACAGAAAGCAAGACTGCCAGCTATCGCATCAAGAACAGTGCCTCGCTGCAACTGACGGTCTGCGCATACGCCGGCGCTACGGCCGACGCTCTGCAATTCACATCGAAAGGCTTCCTCACTGACTCTGTCCTGACCGATACGCTGTTTGTCGGTGGCGACACCTGTGCCGTCAGCGTCGACCGTCACCCTTCGACATTCACCGCCGACACCGTCTATGCCGTACAGCTCACGGCCAACAGGCAACTGTCCTCGCTGCCCCCTCTGGCCATTGTCGTGGAAGGAGCCGACAACCGCACAGAGGTCTACGGCAGTTCGTCGAGCGGTCTCGGCAGTCACAATGCCGACCCGCGCTGGAATGCTGCCGAGTCGAGCCATAACATCCATGCCCCCGCCTGCTATCCTGCTGTCATCAGCGTCGGGGCCACTGCCCACCGCTTAGGCTTCACCAACTACAAAGGCAAATACCGCGACTTCTCGGAAGGACGGCAGACAGGCAAGCGCAGTCCATACTCATCGTCAGGCCCCGCCATGAACGGTCTGCTGAAGCCCGACGTCATGGCTCCCGGCGACAACATCATCTCGTCGTACAGCAGCTTCTACTTGGAGAACAAGCCCGAGGCTGGCGACATCAAGTCGGACGTCGGCCATTTTGAGTTCGAGGGTCGTACCTACGCCTGGAACGCCAATACCGGCACGTCGATGGCAGCTCCCGTCGTGGCCGGCATCATAGCCCTGTGGCTGCAGGCCAAGCCCGACCTTACCCGCGAGGATGTCATCGACGCCTTCAGCCACACCTGCCGGCATCCCGACGAGACACTCGACTACCCCAATTCAGAATACGGCTATGGTGAAATTGACGCCTACAGAGGGCTGCTCTATCTGCTTGGTATCGACGGTATTCAGGAACTTTCCCGTCATCAACCTGTGCAAATGCCATTCCGCCAGGAGGGAGCCGTCGTCACCGCCGACACTCATCTTACCCTCAGCATTTACGACCTCAAGGGCCGACGGCTGCACCGCTCAGTCCTTGCATCAGGCGAACAGACTGACATCGGCTCGCTGCCACCAGGCATCTATGCCATACAGGCCACTACAGACAGTCCCGCCACCACCGGCTCTATACTCATCAGGTATTGAACGGGACGAGATTACAACATAACAACATCCCCAGAACTATGATAAACAGAGAATTACTACAACCCGAAAGCATCGTCGTCATTGGCGGCAGCAACAACGTACATAAACCAGGCGGCGCCGTTGTGCGCAACCTGCTGAGCGGCGGCTACCAAGGGAAGCTGCTCGTGGTGAATCCCAAAGAAACCGAGGTGCAGGGCGTCAAGACCTACAACGATGTCTGCGAACTGCCGCCAGCCGACCTTGCCATCCTCGTGGTGGCGGCCCGTTTCTGTCCTGACTACGTTAGATTCCTTGCTGCCGAGAAACGTGTCCGCGCGTTCATAATTATATCAGCAGGCTTCAGCGAGGAGACCGCAGCAGGAGTCGAGCTTGAACAACAGATTCTCGACACTTGCAAAGAGTACGGCTGTGCGCTGATAGGCCCTAATTGCATCGGTCTGCTTACGCGCTGGCATCACTCAGTGTTCACCCGTCCTATTCCGCAGCTCCACCCCAAGGGTGTCGACTTTATCTCGGGCAGTGGTGCCACGGCGGTGTTCATCCTTGAGAGTGCCGTTACCAAAGGCTTGTCGTTCAATAGCGTCTGGTCGGTTGGCAACGGCCACCAGATAGGCATTGAGAGCGTCCTGGAATACATGGACGAGCACTTCGACCCGGATACCGATTCACCTGTGAAGTTGCTATACATCGAGAATATTGCCGACCCCGACAAGATGCTCTACCACGCTACGTCGCTTATCCGCAAGGGGTGCCGTATAGCCGCCATCAAGGCCGGTTCGAGCGAGAGTGGCAGTCGGGCTGCCAGCAGTCATACAGGAGCCATTGCCTCAAGCGACTCCGCTGTCGAGGCCTTGTTCCGCAAGGCGGGTATTGTACGTTGCTTCAGCCGTGAGGAACTGACCACCGTCGGGTGTATCTTCACCCTGCCGCGTTTTACGGGAAAGAACTTTGCTATTGTCACCCATGCCGGCGGCCCTGGCGTGATGCTCACCGACGCCCTGTCGAAGGGGGGCATGAACGTGCCGCCGCTGACGGGAGCCGCCGCTGAGCAGCTGAAGTCCAAGCTGCTGCCTGGTAGCAGCGTTGCCAATCCCATCGACATATTGGCCACGGGAACAGCCGAGCATTTAGGCATAGCCATCGACGCCTGCGAGCAGATGGACAACATCGATGCCATCATGGTCATCTTCGGCACACCGGGCTTGGTGAAGATCTTCGAGGTCTACGACGTGCTTCACAAGAAGATTCAGGAGTGCCGGAAGCCTATCTTCCCCATACTGCCCAGTGTCAGTACCGCCGGTGCCGAGGTTCAGGAGTTTTTGAAGCGCGGCCATGTGAACTTCAGCGACGAGGTGACTCTTGCCACAGCCCTGACGCAGATTATGAAGACACCAGAGCCCACGCGATTCGAGGTCGAACTGTACGGCACCGACATACCTCGCCTTCATAAGGTAATCAGCAGCATCAAGGAGAGTGGCTACATTTCCCCAGACCTTGTTCGCGAGATTCTCTCCTGTGCAGGCATTCCAATGGTTCCGGAACTTGTTTCGACCTCAAAGGACGAGTTGTCGGCCTTTGCCGGGAAGGTGGGCTATCCCGTCGTTGCCAAGGTCGTAGGCCCTGTCCACAAGAGTGATGTGGGCGGCGTAGCATTGAACATCCGCTCGAAGGAGGTGCTCAATGCCGAGTTCGACCGCATGATGCAGATTCCTGAGGCTACGGCGGTGATGGTGCAGAAGATGATTAAAGGTGTCGAGCTGTTCATCGGTGCCAAGTACGAGGAGCGCTTCGGCCATGTGATGCTTTGCGGCTTGGGCGGCATCTTCGTCGAGGCGTTGCGCGACGTCTCCTCAGGTCTTGCACCACTGAGCTACGAGGAAGCTTACTCGATGATTCGCTCCCTGCGTGCCTATAAGATATTAAAAGGTACGCGCGGGCAGCAAGGCATCAACGAGCGCAGATACGCCGAAATCATCGTCCGCCTGTCGACGCTCCTGCGTTTTGCCACTGAAATCAAGGAAATCGACATCAACCCCCTGCTTGCCGATGCTGATAACGTCACAGCCGTCGATGCTCGCATTCTTGTGGAGATAGTGTAACATAAGCAGAGAATCACATGAAACTGAAATTCAACATAGAATACAACACCCAGTGGGGCGAGAGCCTGCACGTAGATCTGTGCTGCCAGAGTCAGGACGGCACACGGCGCAGGCAGGACCTGCTGATGACGACTCAGGACGGGCAGAACTGGACGCTTGAGACGGCTGTCATCGAGAGCCGCCAGCACCCCGTCAGCTCCATCACCTACGCCTATATGGTGGAGGACGGTGACGGACAGCTGCTGCGGCGTGAGTGGGCGCACGTGCCGCGCACCTATTGGTTCGACTCTACGAAGAGCTACGTCTTCAACGACCAGTGGCACGACCGTCCACTCTGTGCCCACCTCTATACAAATGCCTACCTGACCACCGTCCATGCCCCGCACGGCGAGCAGGTGGAAGCCCGCCGTCTGCCTTTCTATCGCCGGACGGTCGTCTTCCGGGTGTCGGCGCCCCAGTTGCAGGAAGGCCAGTCGCTGGCCCTCTTGGGCAGTCACCCCATGCTGGGCAGCTGGAGTACGGCCCGTTATCTGGCTATGGAGTACATTGGCCAAAAGGAGTGGATACTCTCGGTCAACATGGATGGCGTGCAGTTGCCCGTTGACTATAAATATGTTGTTATCGGCAAGTCCCACGAGCTGCTGGCTTGGGAGGACGGTGACAACCGCGTCGTCGAGGGCGACCTGGTCGACGGCGAGGTGCGCGTGCTTCATGGCGGTATGCTCAGACTCCGCGAGAAGACCTGGCGTGCTGCCGGTGTCGTCGTTCCCGTCGCGGCCCTGCGTAGCGAGCACTCATGGGGCGTGGGCGACTTCGGCGACCTGCGCCGCATGGTGGACTGGGCTGACAGCACAGGCATGAAGGTCATACAGCTACTCCCCGTCAACGATACCACCACCGACGGACGCTGGCACGACTCCTATCCCTATAACATCACTTCCTGCTTTGCACTCCACCCCCATTATATTGACCTGGAACAGCTGGGCGAACTGAGCTCACGACAGAAGATGACAGCCTACCGGCGACAGCAGCGCGAGCTGAATGCTCTGTCGTATTGCGACTATGAAGCCGTTCACCGCGTGAAGACGGACTATCTGGCCGACATCTTTGCCGAACGTGGTGAGCAGACGCTTGCCTTGAAGGAGTTCAAGGTGTGGTTCGACGCCAACCAATGGTGGCTGGAGCCATACGCCAAGTGGAGAGGCAACGACTTGCTGCAGTACTACATACAGTATAACCTCCACCTGCAGCTGAAGGCTGTTGCCGACTACGCCCGCTCGAAGGGTATCGTCGTGAAAGGCGACGTGCCCATCGGCGTCAACCGCGACAGCGTTGAGACGCTGACACATCCCGAAATCTTCAATATTGACTGCCAGGCAGGGGCACCGCCAGATGCCTTCTCGCCCTTGGGCCACAACTGGGGCTTTCCCACCTACCGATGGGAAAACGGCAGACTGACAGCGTGGTTCCGCCGACGCTATCAATGGATGGAGCAGTACTTCGACGCTGTCCGCATTGACCATGTGTTAGGCTTTTTCCGCATCTGGGAGATTCCTTCCGATGCCGTCTATGGCATCTTGGGACACTTCTCGCCAGCTTTGCCGCTGACGGTTGACGAGATTTCGTACTTCGGCCTGCCCTTCCGCCGTGACTTGTACACGCGGCCTTTCATCAACGACCGTGTGCTGGAAAAGCTTTTCGGTATGCACGCCCAATACGTCCGCGACACCTTCCTCATACCCCAGCCTTATGGTCTGTATGCCTTGAGGCCGGACTACGACACCCAGCGAAAGGTGCTCGACCATTTCGACGGCCGCGGCGACGAGAACAGTCTCTGGATCAGGGACGGCCTGCTGCGGCTCATTGCCAACGTGCTCTTCGTCGAAGACCCGCACCGGGCTGAAATGTACCATCCCCGAATGGCGGCCTGGCAGGAACCGGTGTTCGATGCCCTCAACAGCGAGGAGAAGGATGCCTACATGCGTCTCTACAACAACTATTTCTACCAGCGACACTCCATGTTCTGGGGCGGGGGGGCCATGCACCGGCTTGAAGACACCCTGCGCGATACGCGGATGCTCATCTGTGCTGAAGACTTAGGGCTGCTGCCCGACTGCGTAAGCCCTGTGCTCGACACGATGCGCATTCTGACCCTTGAGGTGCAGACCCTGCCCAAGCACAGCGGCTATGAGTTCAGCCATCTTGACGGCTATCCCTACCGCTCCGTAGCTACCTTTTCCACCCACGATATGGCGCCGCTGCGACTCTGGTGGGAGGAGAGTCCGGAGCGTACTCAACGCTATTACGTCACCATGCTGCAGAAGGAAGGACGTGCGCCTGAGCACTTGCCGGCACATATTGCCGAGGAAATCATTGCCCGCCACCTCTATTGCCCGTCCATGCTCTGCCTCCTGTCGCTCCAGGACTGGCTCGCGATGGACATGGAACTGCGGCGCAAGAATCCGCGCGAGGAGCGCATCAACGTGCCCAGTGACCCCTACAACCGCTGGCAGTGGCGTATGCACCTTACCATTGAACAGCTGATGAAGGCCGACAAATATAATAATAAGGTACGCACGATGGTTACACGCTCCAAACGCTGAACTCCTAAAAGACATTAAAGACAGCGAATAATGTATGTCCGATTCCTTGTTTCTCAATTATTTTGCGTAACTTTGCACCCGAAATGGTTCAGACGTTGCTAATAAGCGGAGTGCTGCTGGCCGTGGGAATGGCCTTACTGCTTGTGAAGGTGCTGGGACGCAAGGACGGCACATTCTCATCGCAGCATATACACGACAGTCAGGCCATGCGCGACCGAGGCATCCATTGCGTCATGGATCAAGACCGTGAAATGAGGTCGCAAAAGAAACTGAAGATTAATCATTAAAATAGTAACAAAGAATGAAAAAGTACTTTTTCGGTGTACTGGCCTTCGCTGCTGTGATGGCTTCGTGCAACAATGCAAGTCCCAAGATGGACGAGAAACCCCAGGCTGCCGGGGCTGAGAGTGTGAGCGGCATGAAAATTGCCTTCGTCGAGGTCGACTCGCTGATGACGCAGTACGACTTTGCCAAGGACTACAGCGTGACGCTGCAGAAGAAGAGCAACAACGCCCGTAATACGCTGACACAGAAGTCGAACGAACTGCAGGCCGCCGTCAACAATTTCCAGCAGAAACTTCAGAACAACGGCTTCCAGAGTCGTGAGCAGGCACAGAGCGTGCAGACGGGCATTGAGCGCCGCCAGCGCGACCTGCAGGAGCTGCAGGCCCGTCTTGAGAACGAACTGGCCAACGAGACCCAGAAGTTCAATGAGGCCTTGCGCGACTCGCTGAACAATTTCCTGGCCTCCTACAACAAGGACAAGCAGTACGACCTGATTCTCTCCAAGGCTGGCGACAACATCCTCTTTGCCGACCGTAAGTATGACATCACCAAGGATATCATCAACGGACTGAACAAGCGTTATAAGGGTATTCCCAAGAAGGACGAGAAGAAGGACGAGAAGAAATGAAGACACAGAAATGACACTTCGACTTGACAAAGTGAAAGGAAATAGGTGTCTTTTTGTGAATTTCTGCTCAAACATTTGGCCAGTTCAGGAAAAAAGTGTAACTTCGCGCCGCAAAACAGTAAACTTTTTAAACAGTAATAAAAAAACAACATGAAGAAGTACAACTTTAACGCCGGTCCGTCGATGCTTCCCCGCGAGGTCATCGAAGCAACAGCCCGGCAGTGTCTTGATTTCAACGGCTCAGGTCTCTCGCTGATGGAGATCAGCCACCGTGCAAAGGATTTCCAGCCCGTCGTCGACGAGGCTGTGGCTCTTGTTAAGGAGCTGCTCAGTGTGCCCGAGGGCTACTCAGTAATCTTCCTCGGCGGCGGTGCCTCCCTGGAGTTCTGCATGATTCCCTACAACTTCCTCATCAAGAAGGCCGCCTATCTGAACACGGGCGTCTGGGCCAAGAAGGCCATGAAGGAAGCCAAGCTTTTCGGCGAGGTGGTTGAGGTGGCTTCTTCTGCCGATGCCAACTATACTTTCATCCCGAAGAACTGGACCGTGCCCGCCGATGCCGACTACCTGCATATCACGTCGAACAATACCATCTATGGTACCGAGATTCGCAAGGACCTCGACGTCCCTGTCCGTCTGATTGCCGATATGTCGTCCGACTTCATGAGCCGTCCCGTCGACGTTGCCAAGTACGACGCTATCTATGCCGGAGCCCAGAAGAACCTGTCAATGGCCGGTGTCACCATCGTCATCCTGAAGGACAGCGCCCTCGGCAATGCTCCCCGTGAGATTCCCACCATGCTCGACTACCGCACACACGTCGACAAGGGCTCGATGTTCAACACGCCGCCCGTGGTGCCCATCTACTGCGCACTCGAGAACCTGCGCTGGATCAAGCGTCAGGGTGGTGTCGAGGCTATGGACCGTCTGGCCAAGCAGCGCGCAGAGATTGTCTACGGCGAGATTGACCGCAACAAGCTTTTCGTCGGCACTGCCAAGGAAGAGGACCGCTCGCTGATGAACATCTGCTTCGTCATGGCCGACGAGTACAAGGAGCTGGAGAAGGACTTCCTCGACTTCGCCGTTTCGAAGGGCATGGTCGGCGTAAAGGGTCACCGTTCTGTCGGCGGCTTCCGCGCCAGCTGCTACAACGCCCAGACCATCGAAGGCTGCAACGCCCTTGTCGCCTGCATGAAGGAGTTTGAGGCTAACCACTAATCACAAAAAGGCCCACCCAAGCCCTCCCGAAGGGAGGGATGTTCAGATACATGAGAAAGGGTGGGCATACATCAAGTAAATCGAGTTTAACAATAAAAGATGGAGCACCCATAAAATGTAATCAAACATCCCTCCCTTTTGGGAGGGCTTGGGTGGGCTTATTATGAAGATATTAGTTGCAACAGAAAAGCCGTTCGCAGCTGCTGCCGTGAACGGAATCAAAGCAGAAGTAGAGGCAGCCGGCAATGAGCTGGTGCTGCTCGAGAAATATACAGAGAAGGCCCAGCTGCTCGACGCAGTGAAGGACGCCGACGCTATGATCATCCGCTCTGACAAGGTCGACGCCGAAGTGCTCGATGCTGCCAAGCAGCTGAAGATTGTAGTTCGCGCAGGTGCCGGTTACGACAACATCGACCTCGCTGCCGCTACGGCCCACAACGTCGTGGCTGAGAACACACCCGGTCAGAACGCCAACGCAGTAGCCGAACTGGTGTTCGGTCTGCTGGTGATGGCCGTTCGCGGCTTCTACAACGGCAAGAGCGGCTCCGAGCTGCTCGGCAAGAAGCTGGGTATCCTCGCCTTCGGTAACGTTGGCCGCAATGTGGCCCGTATCGCCAAGGGCTTCGGTATGGAGGTCTACGCCTTCGACGCCTACTGCCCCGCTGAGGTTATTGAGAAGGCCGGCGTTCACGCCGTCGAGAATCAGGACGCCCTGTTCGAGCAGTGCGACGTCGTCTCACTCCACATCCCCGCAACGCCCGAGACCAAGCAGAGCATCAACTACGCCCTGGTAGGCAAGATGAAGAAGGGCGGCATCCTCGTGAACACCGCCCGTAAGGAGGTCATCAACGAGCCCGAGCTGCTGAAGCTGATGCAGGAGCGCGAGGACCTGAAGTTCGTCACCGACATCATGCCCGATGCCAACGACGAGTTCCAGAAGTTCGAGGGCCGCTACTTCTCAACACCGAAGAAGATGGGCGCCCAGACCGCTGAGGCCAACATCAACGCCGGTATCGCTGCCGCCAAGCAGATTAACGCCTTCTTCAAGGACGGCGACACGAAGTTCCAGGTCAACAAGTAATTGCGAAAGGGGATAACGATTTTTCAAAACATAATCCCCCCCACCCTATAATTCTCCGGTATTCTCCTTTTGAGTACCGGAGTTTTTTGTATCGTTTTTTTGTTTGGAAGCGTTTTGTACTCGTTATCCCAAAAAGGCCATTGGACCCTAAATCTACACAAAATCTTACAGAAATACCACTGAGCTTCCCGTCGCCTACGGCTCCATCAGCTCATCCGGCTCCTGCGACTGCCACTCCAGGCTGACTACGACAGGGTGATGGAGGAACGGCTGGTCCGATATGGCAGTTACAGCATCGCATGAACACTTATGCATAACCAGCTGTAACAGGCATTTCACAAATGAGTGCAACGAAGGAAAAACAAGGGCGCAGGTAGGGTGTTTCCGTCGAGACTAAAAAATCCGTCACATCCGTCACCGTAGCGAAAGTAGCTGACAAACAATATGATACGTGGTAACGGATAATGGTGACGGATGACGGATGCACGGCGGTTGCAGCAAGCGTCACCAGTATATGTACACCGCAGCACGAAGTCGATGTTCATGACCTATGTTCACGGGCGATGAATAATTGTTCAAGGGAATGCTGAGTCACTGCGGACGGCCAAGACGACCGTCCAGTTCCCCACCGTTCATTCCTCCATCCGTCATCCGTCACCTTTATCTGTCACTACGTAACCTACTGATTACAAGCGTGATAGATAGAAAGTGACGAAATGACGGATTCATTTTAATTGTGATTCGTCTTAATTCGTTAGAAAAGATGTAATAGTACAGATTACAAAAGCTGCACTTCCTGCACTGACTCTCACGGCAGGCTCTACGTTTGCAGGAAACCGCCTGAACCAGTGCAGGAAAATCAACGAAGAAACCCGCCTAACTGCCTTGTAATCAGTAGTCAGTGCAGGAAGTGCTGGAAAGTAGGCACCTTCCTTTGCCTCGCCTCCGGCTAGGTCAACACAGCGACCCTGCTGACAATTTCAGCGACGGCACAAATGAAATCCGAAGTGTCTGAAACCGTCGAGCTGATGGGCATCCTCTCGCGCACGGCGGGGTTCGAGGAGTTCAGTGGGAACTTTGCCGGACAGTACTCGAAAGATGCCGAGGCATGGTTCGGCAAGTACCGCGAGCATCCCACCGTTGTCTACTACAAAGACCTCCGCGCCCGGCACGATATTGGCTACGAGCGGGTGACAAGCATGGCCGTTCACTTAGAAACAGACAAGGGGAGGGTGAGGCTCATTGGCAACCACGCCGAACTCCCTGGCGGCTGGCAGGACATTGATCTCGGAGACTTTGTCAAGCGGCTCAACAAGTTCTATGCCGACTCCCGCTTCCATGAGTTCTTCGAGCAACACCAGACTTTCTACAACGACTTTCTGAAGACCTACAACGCCAACGTCATGCCCCACATCCATCCTGAATGGTTCGGGCGATTCTATAATGGGGCCGAGACCACGGAACGCTTCCGCCTCATCATCGGCTTTTCATACGGCACAACCAACAACGGCGCCTCCAGACAATTGCCAGGGCAGCCTCGCGAGGTGATTGCTGTGTGCGGCTACTACATAAACCCCTCGACCGGCCGCCACCAGCTCGACGTCAGCCTGCCGCTCCATGAGTTCAACCACTCATTCGTGAATCCGCTCCTCGACAACGCCGACAACGCCAAAGTCATACAGGACGTGGGGCAGAAGCTGCTCCAGCTCTCGCAGTCCGCGATGGAGACTCTGCACTACAACGACTGGCGCATCGTCGTCAACGAAAGCCTGGTCCGTGCCGCCGTCATCGTTTATTTCTACGAGCACGGTCTGAATAAGTTCGCCATGAAGACGCTGGAAATCGAAACGATGGGTAATGGCTTCCCCTGGATGCTCGACGCAGTCGCCGCCCTCCGCTACTACGCCGCCCACCGCACGCAATATCCTACCCTCAATGATTTCTACCCGGAGATTGCCCGCAGTCTCGATAGATAATAAAAACATGTCGCACGCCAAAGAACTTTTTTCTCAAAAAGCACGAATATTGGCGGAAATTGTGTAACTTTGCAGCTGCATATCCATAAACAACAGAATTATGAGTGAAACGACTTACAGCAGGACGCCGGCATACGACCGCATACACTTCGCTACTATGGCTGTGGAGAGCGGTGCCAAACGGCTGGGCATTACCCCCCTGGCCATGTATAGACGACTAAAGCGACAGGACCTCATCCACCAACGCCTCATGCGCCACTACGATCTGCTGCACACGCAGAGCCTCGACTATGTAGCTGAGGACATAGCCGAAACGCTTCAAAACTGGGAGAATCAAAAATGACGACACTCTTTCATGGCTCATACGCCATTGTCAGCCAACCACAGCAAGCCCTCGGTCAACTGCGCTATAAACCTGTGAACCACCAGCTCTGCATCATTAACCAGTCCGTCATCGACCGCTGCCTACGTTTTGTCGAGGCCGTGACCCTAACCCCCGAAGCCTTATGAGAGATTCTGTCCGCTGGCGCAAGCAGAGCCGCATTGTGCTGATGCTCGCAAAAGAGTTGAACATCAGCGAGGAGGAAGCCCTCGACCGCTTCTACAACTCGCGCACTTACACCTTCTTTGCCGACCCCTCACGTGGACTCCAGGCGATGAGTGACCAATATATCGTCGATGAGATTTTGCAAGAGCAATAGAAAAAACAACAAATGAAACAGACGATTATCACCATCTTTTTATCGGTACTAACCTTTGTCCTCTGCGCCTGCAGCGGCGACGGCATTACTGACACCTATTGGCGCGACGACAAGACAGGCGAGTGGCTCATAGGACTGACGGAGGACAAGCTGTTCTACGACTGCAAGGCGTGGGACATCGCTTCGAAGGACGAAAGCAACGGGACATTCGCTATTCTGGCGAATGACGGAAATGCCAAACTCGACATCAGCTTCGGCACGGAGCAGGACGGCAAGCGGACCATCACCATCGGTGGCAAGCAGTATGACTGCAGTCTCATTGATGGCTGGTGCCTGCCCGACTACCCAAAGAAAGACCCCTGCGACACGATTGCCGACAACCACTATGTCGCAGGCGACAGCGTGACCATCGAGGGATGGGTGGTGAACCGTCTGCCGGGCATCTTCAGCAGGATAGGTAAGATGCTCGGCCAGGAAGCGAAGAACGCCAAGAAGGTGACCGTGGAGATGATGGCCAACATCCTGACCGACGAGGAGCTGACGTTTACGGCTCCGATAGACAGCATTGGCCATTTCACGCTGCGGATGCCGATAGTAAACACGACGTCATTCCTTCTGGATTGCGGCAGAAAGAGCGTATGCGTGGTGGCAGAACCAAACGAGACGTATTTCCTCACTATCGACGAACTGCAGGACAAGGTGCTCTTCATGGGCAGGAACGCCCGACTGCAGAACGAGATCAGGGCGCACCATATCCGAATGAACGGATACGGGTCGGACCAGCTGGAAGCCATCGGCGACTTCACGGCCATTCTCGACAGTGTCAAGACACAGACAAAAGCGGCGATGAGGGAACTGGACATTATGTGCCACGAGCATCCCACGCTGTCAGGAAGGTATCGCACGTACTACCGCAACAGCATATTGATCAACGGCATGTCGAACTTAATGCGAGCCAAGTTCATGGCACCGAACTATGAATTTCCAGAGGCTTACATGAAGGCCGTCGAAGAGGAGTACTGGCAGAAATTCGCTGAACCGTACACGCTGGAAGCCTACACCTTCACCTGTTTCTTCAACAACTATAGTGAGCAGCTGCAGCAGACGGCCCGGAGCAAGATTGACTACACGCTGAAATGGATCGTGAACCAGGCTGAGAAGGACGGCATCGTCAGCCTCTCGGCCAGGGAGCGGGAGGCCGTCGCGCAGTATGACGCCGCTTTCCCTGCCTATGATGAGAAGTTGAAGAGCGGCCCCGACAGTCTGAGGGAAGCCATCAACGCTGAGTTCGAGCAGAACGACTTCGTAACCGTCGTCAACGAGATAATCAGTCGCGAGGGCTATCAGGATTATGCCAACACCAAATTCACGCAGCGCGACCTGGCCTATCTGCTGCCCGAGATGAACGCGCAGGGATGGAGCCAGACCACGCAGGACATCTTCCTCAGCCGCTATTTCTGCCACTTACTGAGGGGTGAGTGCAAGCCGCTCGACAAGTCGCTTCTCGACTTTGCCGAAGCGCATATCCATGCGCCCGCAGCGCTGAGCGCCGTGCGAGCCTTGAGCGACAAGTATGAGCAGCTGACCCATTTCATGCTGGACAACGAAGACTGTTTCAAGTCGAACGACATCGTGAAGGGCATGAGCGACGGCGAGGCGATATTCCAGAAGATCATCGAGCCCTACAGGGGCCGGCTCATCCTCGTCGACGTGTGGGGCACGTGGTGCGGCCCCTGTAAGGCCCAGCTGTCACACTGCCAGGAAGAATACGAACGACTGAAGGACTACGACGTCGTCTATCTCTATCTCGCCAACCGCAGCAGCGACCAGGGCTGGAAGAACGTCGTCAAGGAGTATCAGGTGGCGGGTAAGAACGTGGTCCACTACAACCTGCCCGAGCACCAGCAAAAGGCCGTCGAGGAATACCTTGGCGTTCAGGGCTTCCCCACCAACATCGTCTTCGGGCGCGACGGCAAGTTGCACAAAGTGCTCGACTTCCCATTAGACATAGAGG
>CAMHIS010000060.1 GCA_946185285.1 uncultured Prevotellaceae bacterium | reverse complement strand
GCAAAGGTAGTCAAACTTGAAATTGTGTGCAAGATGTAAAAGCGGATACGCTTACTGCGTATTCGTAAAAGACGGATATTTTGTGAAGTTTAAAGAGTTAAATTGCTCCGCCATTAACCGGCTGGAAGTCAGGGTGTTATAGCTGGTGGCGGAGCAATTTTGCTTATTGAGTAAATTGAGAGGTCGGAAAACGAAAGTAGGAGGAAAACTACTTCATTTTCCTCCTACTCGATTTGCCCGGTTACTTAGCAATGCGTTTCTTTCCGTTTTGTATATAGATCCCCTTCTGCGGCTTTGTCGTGCGCTGTCCGTTGAGGTTGTACACGGCATTATCGCTAACAGGCGTTGAAGGATTGATGTGCTGAATGGCTGTGTTAATAGGCATGGACTCAGATGTGACAGAACATCCCCAACCGATAGAGACATTGCCAGAAACCTCTGTGCCGTCATTCTTGATGAGCTTGGCATCGTTCACTTTGGCCGTGAGAGCCGTTCCTTCAAGAACCTGAAGCGTAATCCGGTAGACGGTAGCGCCCAGCGTGGCGGCATCAAAGTCGAGCGTCGATACGTTAGAACCGGTAGTCAGAGGAATATATTGCTCTTTGTACTTGTCGCTGCCATCACTATTTTTGCCGTCCTTTTCTCCATAAACCTTAATCTGCAGCTTTCCTGAAAAGTCTTTGTCCAAGTCGACGCGGATTCCTTTGTAGTCGCTTGTCTTGAACGAGTTGCTGTTGTTCCAGTCGCCGTAGAGGAACAGCTCGCCCCACTGGCTGTTGTAGGTCACGGTATATACGGTCTGAAAGGCGTCGGGTGTGGGGTATTTGTAACCAGAGGTACTGCCGTAGTATGCTTTGATGAGCGTCTGTGCCAGATCAGCCTGATTGAAGGCGGGCAGGGTACGGTAAACGCCATCAGAGAGGCCCATCCAGTAGAAAGTGCCAATGCCGGCTTTCTTGGTCTCCTTGATGAAATAGTCCATCGCGTAGAAGGCAACGTCGCGGTCTACCGTGTACCAGTCACGCTCTACTGGCCAAGTGCCGAATGTGGCATATTCTCCGACGATGACCGGTGCGCCCTTGCTGATAAGATTTGTCTTAATCGTACTCACGAGATAGTCAATCACGCTTTTTGCGTTGCTTTTGCTTTGCCAGTCGGGGTAGTTGTGTATCTGGAACATGATGTGCCCCGTATTCTCCGGCAGTTCCATGGCGGCCATTGCTGCTGCGGAGTTGCTGCCTGAATAGGTGTTTATGACCAGGTTGCGCTGCCTGTTGTTGCCTCCCGTACTGCGCACGGCCGTTACGAAGCTCTTGGCATAGTTGTTGATGGCCTTGTAGCCGTCAGTCTTGTCGGCAGGCTCGTTCCAGGTGTTCTTGCCATCGAGCATTTCGTTGTAGGCTTCGAAGAGCAGGTGCTGGTCGTAGTCCTTGAAGGTCTCTGCAATCTGTTTCCACAGATATTCGTATTTGTCCTTATTGGCCTTGTAGTTGTCGCCTGACGCCTTCAGCCACGACTTGAAGGTCTGGCTGTCGGCACCTGTATCGTGATGGACATTCAGTATGCAGTACAAACCCTGACCGACGACGTAGTCGACCACCTCTTTGACGCGGTTCATCCAGGCAGCGTTCACCTTGCCGTTGCTGTCCATCTCCTGATACCATGTTACAGGAACGCGGATGGCCCCGAACCCTGCTTCTTTCATCATCTTCAGAAGCTCGGGCTTGGTAACGGGCTGTCCCCAGCAAGTCTCGTGCTGGGATGTTGATGTCCAGGTCTTGCTGGCATCGTTGGCATCGAGCGTGTTGCCGAGGTTCCAGCCTACGCCCATGTTCTTTACTGCCTCTTTGGCCGTCTCAAAAGACTGTGCATGTAATGTAAATGCAAGGAGCAGCATGGCTCCTATAGTTCCCATTTTCATTTTCATTTTTTCTTGTTCTTCAGTTTTAGTATTTTAATAGAATATCATTGCAAGCAGATAGGCCACGAGGGTTGATATGATGACGCATATAAGACCGGGCATCATGAATGAGTGGTTGAGCAGGTACTTGCCGATAACCGTAGTGCCCGAGCGGTCGAAGTTGACCGTTGCAATATCCGAGGGATAGTTGGGGATGAAGAAATAGCCGTAGACCGAGGGCAGTACGCCGAGCAGCACAGGGCCGGCAATACCAAGCTGGTAGGCCAGCGGCAGCATGGCCACGACGACGGCTCCCTGCGAGTTGATAAGCACGGAGACGAGGAAGAAGACCAGGGCAATGCTCCATGGATAGCTCGATACGACGCCGGCAAGCATAAGCTTCATTTCGCCCAGGTAGTTGGAGAAGAATGTGTCGGCCAGCCAGGCGATACCGTAGATAGCGACGACTGCCACCATACCCGACTGCCACACGGGCCCTGCAACGGCCTTCTTTGGTGTTGCCTTACAGAAGATAATCATCAGGGCAGCAGCAGAGATCATGACAATTTGGATGACGATGTTCATAGGCAGCGTTTTGTTATACCATTCGGTTGTGCCCTTCAGGAAGACATTAGCCTTCACCAGCTGGTCGCCCGTTACTGCCAAGTCTGGATTTATATAGAGGGCATTGGCATCATTGACGGCACGTAGGGTTTTGTAGGACGGCAGAGCATCCTGGAAGATAGCGAAGAACACGATGACGGCAAGAGCCCCGAGGAAGATGTAGACGGCGTTCTTGGCCGACTGGGGGATATCCTTGTCGAGGGTGGTGGCATTCGAGCCATAGATGTACTTACGCTGTTCGGGGTCCTGCAGCTTCTTCTGGAACTGCGGGTCCTTGTCAAGGTCAAGACCGCGGTGGTAGCTGGCTGCGGCTGCGGCCATCAGTCCACAGAGACAGGCCGGTATGGAAATCATCAGCACCTGCGGGATTGTGATGTCGAAGCCGTTGGTGTTGGATATGCTGACAAAGGCCACGACGGCAGCTGCAATCGGCGAGCAGGTGATGCCAACCTGGGAGGCTATAGAGGCCACTCCGCATGGGCGTTCGGGGCGGATGCCTTTCTTTAGTGCAATGTCGCAAATGATTGGCATTAAGGTATATACCACGTGTCCTGTGCCTACAAGAACCGTCAGGAAAAAGGTGCAGAGCGGTGCGAGGAACGTGATGCGGTCAGGATGCTTGCGCAACAGTCGCTCAGCAATCTGAATGAGCCAGTCCATACCGCCTGAGGCCTGCATGATACCTGCGCAGGTGACGGCGGCGATGATAATGTAGATGACATCGGTAGGCGGTGTACCAGGCTTGAGTCCGAAACCGAAGACGAGGATTGCCAGTCCGATTCCAGATATAGCGCCGAGAGCCAGCGAACCGTAGCGCGAACCAACCCAGAGTGCACCGAGCACGATGCAGAGCTGGAGAATCATTGTTAGAGTAATCATAAGCTTTAAGTTTTATGTTTTTAGATATTATTAGTCGCGTTTCTCCTTGATGATGCCGTGTCGGTAGGCATGTAGCAGCTGCTTCAGGTCACCAATCTGCTCGCGCAACTCATGGCCTTTGTCGGTGTCGGCCACCAACATGCGCTGAGCTGACATTTCAACAATCTGCGTTGTCGACTTGATGTCGGTGCCTCGCAGGATGGCATCCTTGGTCGATGTGAATGGCTCGTGCTGTACCAGTTGGAATCCACGGCTGTGATAGATGAGCGTATAGCCTGCGATGCCAGTCTCCGAGTGATAGGCTTCGGAGAATCCGCCGTCGATGACCATCAGCCTTCCGCCGGCTTTGATGGGGTTTTCGCCCTTCGATGCATGTACGGGCACGTGGCCGTTGATGATGTGACGGTTCTTGCCGCTGACGCCGAAGGCATCGAGTATGCGGTCGCAGACTTCAGCATCGTCGCGCAGCCTGAAGTAGGCCCCTTTCTCCTCCTTGTAGGTTTCGCGGTCGGTCAGAAAGTATCGTTCGAAAGTGGCCATCTTCGACTTGTCGAACAGGGGTGAGTCCTTGCCGCACCAGAGGTAGAGGAAGTAGTCGCGTGCGTATGCCTTCAGTTCGGGTTCGGTGTCGCTTTCGAAAGCCGAGCGTACCAACTGCCCGATGTACTCCATGAGCTGCCGGCCCTTGTATCGCTGGCCTAAGATTTCGACGTCCTTCAGCGAGCTGTCGTCGTTGAGCGGTACTGATGCGTGGAACAGCAGGTTGGAATTGCAAATGTTGTACATGCAACCGTGTGAGAGGATGGTGCGTATATGCTTGCGCAGCTTCTCCGAAATACGGAATGAGTGGTGCAGCTTCTGCATCAGCTCGGTCTCCTCAGGCGTCAGTTCCATGGTGCCTGTTGGCAGGTTGGTGTCTTTCAGGTCGTAGTCCAGTCCGTCGATGACGCAGACTCTTCGTCCGAGGTCAATGGCTTCGAGCAGGCATCGGTCTTCCATCTTCCACTCTGGGTGACGATGGAAGAGACGGTTCTCCTCCTTGAACTGTATCACCGTGATGGCCTTGTGCATCTTTGCCGTCAGCTGTAGCATCTTCTCGTCAATCTTTCCCGGCTTCAGCAGCTTCGGCACGAATTCCTCGCAAGGGTCGTCGCCGTAGGTTTCCAAGGCGAATGTGGCCAAGGGTACGAGGTTAATGCCGTATCCGTCCTCGAGTGTGGCCAGGTTGGCATAGCGCAGCGAGAGTCGCAGTACGTTGCAGATGCAGGCGTCGTTGCCGGCGGCGGCTCCCATCCAGAGGATGTCGTGATTGCCCCATTGGATGTCCCACGACTGGTAGCGCCGCATGACGTCCATGATGATATGGGCTCCGGGGCCCCGGTCGTAGATGTCGCCGAGAATGTGGAGGCGGTCGATGGCCAGGTGCTGTATAACGTTGCACAGGGCGCAGATGAAGTCATCGGCGCGTCCTGTCGAGATGATGGTGTCGACGATGACGGCGACGTAGGCGGCCTTGTCCTGGTCTTCTGTACGCTCATGCAGCAGTTCCTCGATGATGTATGAGAATTCCTCGGGCAGCGTCTTGCGCACCTTCGAGCGTGTGTATTTCGATGAGACGTCGCGGCAGACGCGTACCAGCTGATGGATGGTGATGTGGTACCAGTCGTCGATGTCGGTCTCCACCGCTTTCACCAGTTCTAGTTTCTGCTCAGGGTAGTAGATGAGCGTGCAGAGTTCCTTCTTTTCCGATTCACGAATGCTGTTGCCGAAGATTTCGCCCACTTTGCGCTTGATGTTGCCCGAGGCGTTCTTCAGTACATGTTCGAAAGCCTCGTTTTCGCCGTGTATGTCGGCCAAGAAGTGCTCCGTTCCCTTGGGCAGGTTGAGGATGGCCTCCAGGTTGATGATTTCCTTGGCTGCGTCGGCAACGGTCGGGAACGACTGCGACAGCAGGCTCAGGTAGTGCATGTCAGTTGTTGTCGTACTCATATTCTCAGGTGGTTTTGTAGTTGTTTTCGTATGGCCTGCGTCTGCTGGTCGTCAATGGGCCGTGCAGGCATGAATCCCTCGTCGAGCCCTGTCTGCTCAGACATGACGCAGAGCAGGCGGCGGAAGTATTTCAGCAGGTGGTTTTCGTCGAGTGCGTCGACGACCCGGTCCTCCTGAACAGTGTTCTTGCGTAGTGCGCGGTCAAGCTCTACCAGATGGCGTAGCGTGGGCTTCCGGCGGTGAATCTCGCTGACGAGGCCTGCCACGTCGTGGGCTTCGGGTTTGGGCTTGCTGTAGTCGGTTGGCAGGTAGCTCTTTATCTTGTCGGTCTCGATATAGGGATGGCTGATGCCGAGCAGTCTTGCCCCGGAGTCGACGACGGTGCGCACGTTCTCGTGGTCGGCATAGACCAGCAGGTAGCGCCATTGCTGCTCACTGACGTCGGAAGCCTGTTCTGTCACCCATCGTCTGTCGCCTGTGATACTGGCCTTCAGCAACATTCGCAGCATCCGCTTGGAGTCGTCGGTCATCAGCTCCAGCGTGTTGGAGTCCATGACCTTGCGGTAGACCTCCTGCGTATGCAGGGCCATCGCTTCGGGGGTGATGGTGTTTGTGACGACGGCGTTGCGTACGGTCTCTATCCGTGGGTTCCAGCCCAGCCGGTCGAGTGCTGCCGCCTCCATGCTGCCCTGTGCTATGACGACGTAGGAGTGCTCCACCAAGCGTCGCTGCCAGGCCAGGGTGGTACTTGGCTTTCCGCTCTGGCGCCTGTCGCTGATGACCCATGGCTCCAGTCCGCCGTGAGGGGTCAGCACGATGCGTGCCCCCAGCCGGTGTGCTTTCAGGGCTTCATGGGCTATCTTATAGTCCCAGCACCCATGTACGTGTACGACGTCAGGCGTGGACACCGTTTCTTTATAGCTGAGCATGGCCACGTGTCGGGCTATCAGCGTATTGTTTTCGGGGTATAGATATCTGACGTTCATAGTACGATGATGTAATTATTGAAAGAGATTGTGGATGAAGGTCCCGACTTTGCAGGCCAGCAAGTTGCTGCCACGGATGTCGCGCTCAAAGAGTTTCAAGGCCTCATGACCGTCGGCCCGGCGTACTGCCACGAAGTCGTACTTGCCCAGCAGATAGCGCAACCAGCGCCCTTGGTGGCCGTTGGCCTTGCGCCGTTCCGTCTTGCTGATGATCCGTCTGGCGTCGTCGACTGTTTCAAACGTCTGCAGGCGTACGTCCCCCGTCTTACGGTTGACGTAGCCCAGGATGAGTGCGATGGAGGCGCTGGCCGCAGCCGACAGTTCGGCTAACCATTGGGAAGAGGGTGGGGGAGTACTTATCGCGGTTAACACCACCCAGTCGTTCTTGGCAGCCTTTACCCCGAGGGTAAGGGCAAGCCGGGGGCGGTTTACCTGCCTGTTAGGTCTGGGCAGGAATGTCGTATAGAGATTCGGATGGGTGTTCTTCTGTAGTTTCAGCACATCGGCGGTATTGTCGGTCGACGACTCGTCGACAACGATGACCTCATAGCCAGGCTCGTATTCCTGCTCGAGGAAGGAGGGCAGGTTCTCCTCTATCATGCAGGCATCATCGCAAACACTCATGATGATGCTGAACGTAGATAACGTCGGCTCCATATCAAGGTGACGAGCTAATCAGGTGTACAAGTATCGCTTGATGCTGCGCTTCGGTGTCTTCTCAAACTCGTCTTTGTAAATCTCAATCTCTGTAATCTTCTCGTATGCCGGCAGCATCTGGTTCAGTCCGTTGCGGTTCTGCTCCATGATGTTCTTCAGGTCGTCATTGCTGAGATTGAGGTTCTTGGCTTCGTCGAAGTCAGGATGTACGAGTGCCACCAGTTTGTTGTCGCGCTGAACGACGATGCTTTCAACGACGAGCGTCATGGAGTTGAGCTTGTCCTCGATTTCCTCGGGGTAGATGTTCTGTCCGTTAGGGCCGAGCAGCATGTTCTTGATGCGGCCGTTGATGTAGACGTTGCCGTAGGCGTCCATCGTGCCGAGGTCGCCGGTGTGGTACCATCCGTCGTGGTCGATGGTCTCGGCTGTAGCTTCGGGGTTCTTGTAGTAGCCGAGCATGACGTTTGGCCCCTTGGCCAGTATTTCGCCAGGGACGTTTTCCGGGTCGCGTGAGTCTATCCTGACCTTCATGTGGCGGGCTGCACGTCCGCATGAGCCTGATGCGAAGGTGTGCCAGTCGGCATAGCAGATGATGGGGGCGCACTCAGTGGCTCCGTAGCCGACGGTGTAGGGGAAGTTGATGCGCTTGAGGAACTGCTCAACTTCCTGATTCAAGGCTGCGCCGCCTATAATGACTTCGTACATTTGTCCGCCAAAGGCCTTGAGTACTTCCTGGCAAATCATCTCGCGCACCTTTTTTGAAATGACGGGCATCTGCAGCAGCAGTCGCATACGGTTGTTCTGTATCTTGGGGAACACTTTCTTGCGTACGATTTTCTCGATGATGAGTGGCACGGCGATGACGATGACGGGCTTGATTTCAGCCAGCGCCTGGGCAATGATTGCTGGCGAGGGCACGCGGTTGAGGTAGTGGACGTGGCAACCGTGCAGGAACTCGAAGATGAACTCGAAGGCCATGCCGTACATGTGTGCCATGGGCAGCATGGAGATGATGCGGTCGCGGGCCTTGATGGTCTTGCCCAGCACGTCGCAGGCGAAGTCGTAGTTCGACCAGAGTGCGCGGTAGGGTACCATCACGCCCTTGGAGAATCCCGTAGTGCCGCTGGTGTAGTTGATGAGTGCCAGTTCGTCGGGCGACTGTTCCTTGTAGTAGCTGACGTGCTCCTTTCGGAAATACTTCGGGAATTTCCGTCCGTAGAGCTCGTTCAGGTGTTCGCGGGCGTAGGTCAGCTTATCTGTGCGGCTCACTAAGAGCGAGTAGTCGGGGTTGTTGATGATACCCTCCAGGCGGGGCATCTGCTGCGGGTCGATGATGGTGGCCACGTGGTCGCCGACGAAGAGTAGCTTCGACTCCGAGTGGTTGACGATGTTGTGTATCTGTTCGGCATTGAACTCATGCAGGATGGGAACAGCCACAGCCCCGTAGGTGAGCGTAGCCAGGAAAGCCACTGCCCACTGGCTGGAGTTGCGCCCACAGAGAGCTATCTTGTCGCCGCGCTCCACGCCGGAGTTCTCAAACAGTATGTGCAGTTTCTCTATCTTGCGCGCTACGTCGTGGTATTGTAGTGTCTGGCCTTTGAAGTCGGTCAGGGCGTCAAGGTTCCAGTTGTCGAGAATCGACTTCTCGAGCAGCTCATTGAAACATTGGATATTTGAGATTTGTTCCATAGGATTATTGATATAGGTAACGTTTGATACTCTTTTTGGGCGTCTTGTGGAATTCTTCCTCCTGCAGTTCTATATCGACGATGCGACTGTAGGCAGGCAGGTGTGTGTTCAGTTCGTTGCGGTTCTGCTCCATGACCGACCTCAGTTCGTCGGGGCCAAAGTTTATCACCTCGTCCTTGTCGGGGTAGACGAGGGCTATCAGCCGGTTGTCGCGCTGTACGACCAGGCTTTCGCTGACCATGGGCATGGAGTTGAGCTGGTCTTCTATTTCCTCGGGGTAGATGTTCTGCCCACTGGGCCCAAGCAGCATGTTCTTGATGCGGCCGATGATGAAAACGTGTCCGTCGGCGCTCATGGTGCCGAGGTCGCCGGTGTGGTACCAGCCGTCACGGTCGACGGCGGCGGCTGTAGCTTCGGGGTTCTTGTAGTAGCCGAGCATCACGTTGGTGCCACGTGCAAGTATTTCGCCGGGAATGGTGGTGGGGTTGACAGAGTCGATGCGCACCTCCATGTGGTCAACGGCTGTCCCGCAGGAGGCAGGCACAAAGTCCTTGTAGTCGCTGTAGCTGATGAGCGGTGCGCACTCCGTGGCTCCGTAACCGACGGTGATGGGGAAGCCTATGCTGACGAGGAACTGCTCTACCTCGCGGCTGAGTGCTGCGCCGCCGACGATGACTTCGTATGCTTGGCCGCCGAAGGCTCCATACACCTGTTCGCAGATTTTCTCCTTGACCTTCTTCGATATGACGGGCATCTGCAGCAGCAGTCGCATGCGGTTGTTCTGAATCTTGGGGAACACCCGCTTGCGGATAATCTTCTCGACGACCAGAGGGACGGAGATGACGATGGCTGGCTTGATGGTGGCAAAGGCCTCGGCAATGATGGCCGGCGACGGCAGGCGTGTGAGGAAGAAGAGGTGGCAGCCGCGGCAGAAACCATAGATGAACTCAATCGACATGCCGTACATGTGGGCCATGGGCAGGATGGAGAGCATGTTGTCCTGGGGCTTCACCGGCAGTCGGCGTATACAGAAGTCGAGGTTGCCCCAAAGTGCGCGGTAGGGCAGCATGACGCCCTTGGAGAATCCCGTGGTGCCGCTGGTATAGTTGATGAGTGCCAGCTCCTCGGGGGTGTCGATGTGATAGTTGATGTGTTCAGCGCGGAATGCTCGGGGGTATTTGCTGCCGAACATCAAGTTCAGGTGCTCGCGGGCGTAGGTCAACTTTTCTGAGCGTGAGACGAAGAGCGAGAAGTCGGGAAGGTTGATGATGCCTTCCAGTTGCGGCATCTCTTCGGGCTTGATGGCCTTGACGATGAAGTCGCCTACGAAGAGCAGCTTCGACTCAGAGTGGTTGACGATGTTATGTATCTGTTCGGCATTGAACTCATGCAGGACGGGTACGGCTACGGCACCGTAGGTGAGGGTAGCGAGGAAGGCTACGGCCCAATGGGCTGAATTGCGCCCACAGAGTGCAATCTTGTCGCCTTGTTTCACACCAGCGTTCTCAAACAGTATGTGAATCTTCTCTATTTTCCTAGCTACGTCATGAAACTGCAGAGTCACTCCCTGATAGTCTGTCAGGGCATCGTGGTCCCAGTTGTTGATGATGGCTTTTTGAATGTATTCGTTAAAGCTTGACGCTATATCCATTGCACATTTCTTGAATTTTTGTGCAAAGGTATAACCTTTTTTGCACATTCGCAAATTTTTTGTGCAATTTTTTACTCGTAACGCATAGATTTTGCCGGATGGATGTGCGAAATGAAGAAACTTGGGATAATTAGGACAGAAATGCTGACTAATAGAGTAGCAATATTCAGCACGATGATGATGGGTATGTTCAGCTCCATCGGAGCCTCGCTGACGTAGTAGGTCTGCGGGTCGAGGGTGATGATGCCCGTCAAGTTCTGCAGTAGTACGATGCCGATGCCGATGCCGTCGCCCAAGAGCAGTCCGCGGCTGATGATGAAGGCCGAGAACCAGAGAAAGGTGTGGCGGATGGCCTTGTTGCGCGAGCCCAGTGCCTTGAGCACGCCAATCATCGATGTGCGCTCGAGGATGATGATGAGCAGTCCGCTGGTCATGGTGATGCCTGCCAGGCAAATCATCAGCCCAAGTATAATCCAGACGTTGATGTCGAGTAGTTCGAGCCAGGTGAATATCTGCGGGTAGGCCTCATAGATGGTCTGCGATGAGAACATACAGCCGTCGCGGTCCTGCGTGCGGTTCACCTTATTTATAATATGATCGTAGACGGTATTCAGTTTGTCGAAGTCGCTGACCAGAACTTCGCCACCCGTGCAGCGGTCTGCCGTCCATCTGTTGAGCTTGCTGGCCGTATAGAGGTCGGTGTAGCAGATGATTTCGTCGAAGCGCGTCATGTTGGTCTGGTAGATGCCTTCAACGGTGAAGCGGCGTGTGCGCACGTCGTACTCGTCGATGAAATAGGCGTATATTCGGTCGCCGGTCTTTATGTTGAGCTTGTCGGCCATGATGCGCGACAGCAGCAGCTTGCCCGTGTTTGTCGTGTCGCTGAAGGCGGGTATCTGTCCCTCAACGAGATTCTCCTTCAGGTAGTCGGTCTCATATTCAGGGCCGATGCCTTTGAAGACGACGCCCAGGAAGTCGTCATCGGTCTTCAGAATGCCTCTTGCGTTAGTATATCGCTGCACGTGCCTGACGCCATCGATGCCCTTCAGCACCTTCACTATGCTGTCGTCAATGCAGATGGAATAGTTCTCCGTGCTGTTGACCGACGAGAGGTTCATCACCTGGATGTGACTGCCGAATCCCACCACCTTGTCGCGGATGGTGTGCTTGAAGCCCATTACCACGCTGACGGTGATAATCATCACGGCCAGTCCGATGGCAACGCCGATGGTAGCTATGCGGATAGCGGGGCGGCTCACCTTGTGGCGGTCGCCCTGGTCGCTGTAGATGCGCTTGGCTATGAACAGTGGCAGGTTCATGCGTTTTCTTCGATGACTCTTCCGGGGTAGGCTTCGAGCGCCTTGCGCAGTACGAAGAGCGCGCGCTCAAGGTCCTTCTTCTTGAGTACGTAGGCTATGCGTACCTGGTTGATGCCTGCGCCGGGCGTGGTGTAGAAACCTGCAGCGGGAGCCATCATCACCGTCTCGCCCTCGTAGTTGAACTCAGCCAGACACCAGCGGCAGAATTCCTCGGCGTCGTTCACGGGCAGCTTGGCTACGGTGTAGAAGGCGCCCATCGGGATGGGGGAGTAGACGCCAGGAATGCGGTTCAGCCCGTCGATGAGGCACTTGCGGCGCTCCACGTACTCGTCATAGACGTCGCGCAGATACTCTTCTGGCGTGTCGAGCGATGCCTCAGCCACAATCTGGCCGATGAGGGGAGGGGAGAGGCGTGCCTGACAGAACTTCATGACGGCCTTCCTCACCTGCTCGTTCTTCGTGATGAGCGCGCCGATGCGTATGCCGCACTCCGAGTAGCGCTTCGAGACGGAGTCGATGAGTATGACGTTCTGCTCGATGCCCTCCAGATGACAGGCCGAAATATAAGGCGAACCTGTATAGATGTATTCGCGGTAGACCTCGTCCGAGAAGAGGTAGAGGTCATACTTCTTCACCAGGTCGCGTATCTGGTTCATCTCGCGGCGGGTGTAGAGATAGCCTGTCGGGTTGTTGGGGTTGCAAATCATGATGGCACGGGTACGCTCGTTGATGAGCTCCTCGAACTTCTCGACCTTCGGAAGTGAGAAGCCCTCCTCGATGGTGGTGGCGATGGTGCGGATCTTGGCACCTGCCGAGATGGCAAAGGCCATGTAGTTGGCGTAGGCTGGCTCGGGCACTATAATCTCGTCGCCGGGGTTCAGGCACGACATGAAGGCAAAGAGCACGGCCTCGGAGCCGCCGCTGGTGATGATAATGTCCTCAGCCGTGACGTTGATGTTGTATTTTGCGTAGTAGCTTACCAGCTTCTCGCGATAGCTCAGGTAGCCCTGCGACGGTGAATACTCCAGAATCTCGCGGTCGATGTGCTTGAGAGCGTCGAGTGCTACTTGCGGCGTGGGCAGGTCGGGCTGGCCGATATTCAGGTGATAGACCTTCGTGCCGCGGCGCTTGGCAGCAGCAGCAAGGGGAGCCAATTTGCGAATCGGCGACTCCGGCATCTCGTGTCCACGAACGGATATTTCAGGCATCTTTCTGTTATTTTTTCTATTTCAAGGCGCAAAGTTACTGAAAAATTAAGAATTAAGAAATAAGAATCAAGAATTATTTCTTATTAGAGGCACAAAAATTTGTGTTTTTCAGAATTATTGCTTACTTTTGCCGTTCAAAAGCAACAAAACGAGGCAATGAATTACAAAGAACTACTCGAATCGCGCAACGGAGCAGCCCTGGCAAAAGAACCGATGCCCTACGGACAACTGTACAAGAAAATGACCGGCGGGAAGTATGCCAACGTCGTTGACCTGAGGGACGACCTGAAGGACAGCCTCGTCTTCTGCGACGCACTTGCAGCGGAATGTGAGCAGAACAAAAAACTCAGCCATAAGAGCCAGCTGCACTTCGCCATCGCCACTGACAGCGCCGGCATTTACGGCGTGAAGGTCGAGCAGGGAAACTACCAGACGTTTGCACGGCTCGTTGAGGACCATCCCGCCATCGTCGCACAGAGTCATTTCATTACCGACACCGTGAAGGCGCTGCTTGAAGCAACGGCCTATCTCCACGACCAGGGCATCAGCCATGTCTGCTTTTCACCCGACAACGTCCTGGCCCGGAAGGGCGACAACGCACCGATGCTCCTGTTCCACGGTTCGGCCTACCAGACCATAAACGACCAGGAGCGGCTCTACGGCACCGGCGCGCCCTATGTGGCCCCCGAAGTGCTCGAGGAAGGCATTATCGACGGACGAGCCGACATCTACTCCATCGGCAAGTTCATAGAATTCCTCTACCTGCAGTCGGAAATACCCTTCGAGCTGAAGGGTGTCATTGCCAAAGCCACGAATCCCGACCCCGAAAAACGCTACCAAACCCCCGAGGAGATGCTGAAATCCATCGACCGGCGGCAGAAGACGCGTCGTTCGATTGTCTCGCTGGTGGCGGCATTGCTCGTGACGGCTATCGTTGTGGGCCTCTATTTCTCGATGACGCCGGAACGTGAAGATATAGAGTTCGTGAAACCGGCGCAGCGCGACTCGCTGGCCGACGGGCCCGCCGAGGGCTACGATCCGTCGACAGACCTGGCACAGCCGCTCGACACCACCATCGGGCATATAGACCCCGAGCTGATGAAGCAGTATGAGGCCAAGGCCGAGCAGATTTTCAGAAAGCAGTTCACACGCGAGGCCGACCGCATCCTCTCAAACATTTACAGCAACGACAAAATGGGAAAGACCGAGCGCAACTTCATGGCCTCCAGTCAGTCTACCATCGAGGAACTCGCCAGGATTCAGGTCAAGTTGGGCAACGAGGCCGGACTCAGCGACTCCCGCAGCCAGCTCATCGCCAGCCAGATTGTCGACCAGGTCACTAACCGTCTGAGAACGGAGATGAACGAGAAAGAGAAGAAGAAGTTGGAAGGCGTAGGTGCGGAGTAGAGCACTTGTACCCGCCGGGTAGATTGTCTGTACCCGCCGGGTAGAGCGTCCAGATAATTGTCTCTCAAAAAGCGATTCGCCAGTCTTCCGTTGGTGGAGGGCTGGCGAAGGTTATGTGGGGGCTCTTTGAACAGAATCACATGTTCATGCCACCATCGACCTGAATAACCTGACCGCTGATGTAGCTCGACATGTCGCTGGCGAGGAATACTGCGCACGAGGCAATGTCGTCGACCGTACCTCCACGGCGAAGGGGTATCTTCTGCTTCCACTGCTCGCGGATTTCTTCCGGCAGCTGGGCGGTCATCGCTGTCTCGATGAAGCCGGGGGCGATGGCATTGGCACGGATGCCCTTGGGACCCATCTCCTGACCTATGCTCTTGGCCAAGGCAATAAGGCCGGCCTTCGAGGCGGCGTAGTTGGCCTGGCCGGCATTTCCGTGAACACCGACGACAGAAGCCATATTGATAATACTGCCGCCGCGCTGGCGCATCATGACGGGCACACAGGCGTGGATGAAGTTGAAGGCCGACTTCAGGTTGACAGCAATCACGGCGTCCCACTGCTGCTCAGTCATGCGGAGCATGAGACCGTCCTTGGTGATACCGGCATTGTTGACAAGGATGTCAACGCTTCCGAACTCTTCCTTTACAGCCTTGACCACTTCCTCTGTCTGTGCAAAGTCGGCGGCATTCGAGGCGTAGCTCTTGGCCTTCACGCCCTTGGCGGCAATTTCTTTTTCTGTTTCTTCGTTCACTTCGAGGTCAGTGAAAGCAATGTTGGCACCTTCCTCGGCAAATTTCAATGCGATAGCCTTACCGATACCGCGTGCAGCACCCGTGATAAGTGCTGTCTTTCCTTCTAATAATCCCATTTTTCAGATTTATATTATAAAAATAATAGTTATTTCTTGTTAAGCTTGCCCAATGCACCGTAGACGACTTTTGCAACCTGAGGCTTTGTCGCTTCTTCGGTCATGCCGTGGGCAATTCGTCCGTAGATGTAGGGAACCTCGAGTCCCTTGATACAATAGTGGGTAATATCGGCCACAAGGTCAACGTTGTCTATGTCGAATTCCCCGTCTTCCTTGCCTTCAGCGTAAACTTTACGGAAAAGCTCAATTTCGGCATCATCGAAATTCTTGCGGACTTTCTCTACCATCCAGATGTTTCGGAAAAACTCTGCACGAAGATTACCGTTGCGTACCACAGTCTCACGAATCATGTTTAAATGAGTGTAGATAAGTTCAATCACTTTGTCCTGGGGACGGATTTTCTTTGCGGCCACTTCGTCAAGCTTGTCGCTTAGGCGCTCAAGCTCGCTTTCAATGACTGCATAGTAAATCTCTTCCTTGGATTTGAAGTAGGTGTAGAGTGTACGACGGCCTTTGCCCGACGAAGTGGCAATGTCGTTCATCGTCGTATTCTCTAACCCTTTTTTTGCAAACAGCTGACGGGCGATGTCTACTAACAATTGTCTGGTCTTTGATATTGACATGATATTGCACATTGGTGTATCCGTGTGCAAAATTATCCTTTTTATTTGAATTGACCAAAAAAATCATGTAAAAATACTCTCAGAATCGTTAAACGGAGGCATTTTTTAGGCAAAAAGCAAAAAAGTTGCATGAAAATTTGCGTGTTTAACAAAAATACAGTACCTTTGCACTCGCTTAGAAGAGGTACATACCTTGACTGAGTTAATATCGCGGAGTGGAGCAGTTGGTAGCTCGCCAGGCTCATAACCTGGAGGTCG
>CAMHIS010000059.1 GCA_946185285.1 uncultured Prevotellaceae bacterium | reverse complement strand
ATTATCCACGCGCTGACCCTGTAGGTTGTAGAAAACGCCATCCTCTTTGTCCTGCTGCACTTTCAGTGTCTGTATACCGTCCGTCGACGACACCTCTGCACCGAACATCAGTGTACCAAAGCCCAACTCGTCAAGGGTTGATGCTTCACCTTCGCCATAGGCATTCTTCTGGCGGAAGTACTTCACCCAAGCCTCAGTGTACTTGTCTGCCTTTGCGTTCGTCTTGGCGTAGGCATGGAACAGTTCCCAGCAGTTACGCTCTGAGCCACGTCCGTCAGCAGAGATGGCATCGTGACTATACTCTCCATTGGTATATGAAGTGAACGGAATTGTGCTATAGACGAAATTTCCCTCTGCATCCTTCAGATTGTATTTGGCTACATACTCTGCCATCTCCAGGGCATTGTAGGACGTGAACAGATCGCCTGCCCCAGCGTTAGCAGCTGTCTGACAGAGTACGCCTAAGAGTGACACATCCAAAGTCGAATGTCCCTGATCGCGTCCACTCTCCTGACACTGAGCCAGTGTCTCACCACTATCATCGCTATGAGTAGCAGTAGTAGCATGAGCCGCACTACCCATACCAGCGCCATTAGCTGTATAGTTGATGGCATAGTCCACCAGTGCCTTGTCATCGCAAAGAATACCGACAGAGAGCAGTGAGGTAAGTGCTGCCAAATCCCAGTTGGCCCAGTAGTGAGTACCCACGCGCTTCTCCAGGAAGATGATGGCATTCTCGGCAAAGGTCTGCTTCATCCACGTCTGGAAGTTCTGGAAGTCGCTGGCATTCCAGCCACTGTAACTACGCAGCAACTCTGCAGCGTTGGCAAACTGGTGTCCCTGTATGTTGATGAGATACTCGTTGGGATCTGGGATATTGTCATCATAGCCTGACACTGAGTAAATCCCCTTACAGGTAGAAGCCCAATTGTTCAGAATGGCCACAGCTGCATCAGCTGCTGCTGTGCTACCTTTCAGCTGATACCGCAATGCCAGCTGATAAGCCAGACGGGCATCGTTGGCAGCCTTTGTATAGTTGTTGAAGTCGGAATTCTGACCGTGTGAGCCCGATGGTCCCCAGTTGGCTTCATCAAGTCGCTTCAGATATTCCACTGCACCGACAGCCGTCCCACCGCTCTGAACTTCCAGGCGGTTGTATGCCGACTTATAAGGCTCACTCTCCAATCGTCCGGTAGCTGCAGAGATGTCAGCAGCGGTATGCAACAGTGCCGGATGGCTATAGCTGTTAGCCTGTTCCGCCGGCATGAGGTAAATACCTGTTGCATGTGCCGACAATCGGGCTGATGTCGTACAGTCATAGTTGCTTTCCTTACCGAAGCCTACCAACAAACCATAGTGACGAGAACTCGAAATGTTCAGTGTAATCTTAGCTGCTGCCGAGGCTTCATCCTCCTGTATGGCATAATCTCCTTCAATGTTAATGGCCGGAATGGTGACATTGCCTTTGACGGTTACATTGTTTGTACCTACAAACACCATGCCGTCTCTGGCAGTACAGTCGGTAAATGTCACTCCGTCAAGCACCAACTTTCCTGAGCCTTTATTGACTATTATAGAGGTTTGTGTGCCGTCCTCCTTTACATTCTTACAATTCTGTAGGACGACGTTCTTCAGTATCGTCGTACCCTTGTTACTAGCCTCGGCTACGGGAGAAGTGGCCTCCACATTCTGGCCGTCGATGGTCACTCCGTCAAGCGTAATGGTTGCAGCCTTTTCACCTGAGCCAGGATTCACTGTCAAGAACATAATGCCGTTATAGCCTGTGGCACGCTTGATGGTTTTCCCGCCAGTGATGGTGATTGACTTGTTTTGCACGTTTACACGACTCGAAATCTCCTGATCGTCCAACAGCGTGATAGTCTCACCGTCCTGCACAGCGGCAAGGGCAGCGGCGAGGTCGGCATAACCAGTGGTGCCTATCTGTGCGGTGGGCTCTACAGGAGCTGTCAACTTCAGGTCATTATTCACACGCGTCAACGTCCAATCGATATCACCTGCCAGCTTAAAACAGTTTGCAATAGCTGCACTCGTGACACCTACCACGACAGACTGGCCTGCCACGAATACATCCTTATTATCAAGCCCTACCCAGTCAATGGTCAGGACCTTAGAGGCAGTAAAGTTAGCATCGTCAACTTTCATACGGCCTTCGGTACTACCATCAGTCTTCAGGTTTGCCTGCTTGTAGATGGCTGTACCCGTGCTGGCATCGTCGATATTGACGTACCCCTTCATCACGAGGGCATCGTTGGCAACGCGCAGACTATAGATATATCCACCCTTAGGATTCGTACAATTGGTGATGGTGATGTCCTGAATAGTCATCACTCCCCCCTGCTGTTTGTCGCCAATCAATCGAGCTGTCTCACCGAGGTCGAAGTCCTTAAACTCCACGTTGGTCACATTCAGCATACCACCGCTCTCACGCTGTATCACAGCACCATCGACAGTCATAGTCTTACCCTCACCGTCGAGCGTTATCTTATGGTCGGTGCTACCTATGTTGAACACACCGTTGCTGGTATTCACCAAGAACCACATCATGCCTGGTGCTCCCTTGATGGTGACATCGGCTGTCGGGGTGATGGTCAGCGTGTGTGCCCTGTTCCACGTCAGACGGGCGGTCAGTTTCTGGTCGCCGCTCACCTCAATCGTTGCATCTGCATCAGCGGCAACAGCAGCAGCGAAAGCATCTGCTAACGTCTCATACTCGGTGTCGCCAATTTTGGCTGTCTTTGCAGTGGATGCAGTAGTTGTTGCCACCAGTGTCGGACGGTTGGCCTCATCGTTGGCGGTGTTGTTCGAAAGATACGAACGGTTGTTACCAGAATTCGTCAGGTCGTTGTTGGTGAGCAGCAGCGTGAACGTGCCATCCTCGGTGGCCGTAGCCTTGATGGCGGCAAGTGCCGTGCCCTGGATGGTGAACGTAGCCTTGGCGGGGTCGCTGTCGGCCACCTTGGCACCATTGACGAGCGGAGTGTTGGCTGTACCATCAGGGGTGCGTGGGGCGACTCCCGTCTGTGCAGTGACCAAGGGCAGAATGTCGTCGATGCCCGATTCTGCCGTCCAAGTATTGTCGGCAAAAGCCCATACTTTCACAGCATCCACACCACTGCGGTTACCTACGGTGAGCGTCAGCACCAGTTTTGAGGCATTTTGCAAATCAGCAACAGTGTACTTCTGCAAAGCGAAGAGGCCATTGGTCAAGTTTAACTCGAAGTTGTTGTTGCCATCGCTGGCAGCGTCCTTCGGGTATCCCGACTGCCAGGCGGTGTTGCCACTGCCGGTGCGGAAGTTCACTTCGAGTGTCGGGGAGTACGGTGTCTCCGTCTGAGCCCACATGGTCATGATGCTGCTTAGCAGCACACATGACAAAAAGAGTAATCGTTTTAGCATAATTGATATTTTTTAGATGAATGAATAATCGTTTCTTTGTGATACGAACGACTTGTCGCCTTTACGCAAGAAGCGGGAAGACAGCCATCACGGCTAGTCTCCCCGCAGAAACTATTTATTGATGAAACTGGTATTTCTTTATTGATAGAGCATCAGGGTACCCCAACCAATCTGGTCGAAGGCGCTGGAGTTGCTGCCGTAACGTTGGTCGCCGGTTCCGCACTCGGGGCGCTGCACCTCGGCATACTTGCGGACGAAGTAGTTGCCGCTGGCGTTCTTGTAGTGTTTATAGTAGATTTCGTAGCCAGGGCGCAGGTTGCCACGAGCCTCCTCGCCAAACGCGTTCTGCGTATTACCAGCCTCATGGTTTTTGTCGGAACACCAGGGTCCGGCAGCCGTGAAGGGAATCTGCGTCAGGGCGTAGAGCCAGCTGCCGCCCTGCTGTGTGCCGTTGATGTCGGCATGGGTGCCCGTCTTCAGGTTGGCCAGTGCGTTGTACTCGGCCATGCGGAGCAGTGCCTGGTCGTTGCTGGAGAAGTAGTCGAGGTCGGTATAGGTGGGGTTGTCCTCGTAGAGTGCCCATGCCGACTGAGCCAGATGGGCAGCTACGACGATAGCCATCGTGGCGTGGCCCTGGTCGCGGCCCGACTCCTGAGCCTGCGTCACCTTCTCCTTTGTGCCGTCGGGCAGTGTGAAGTCGTAGGTGTACTGCTGGATGTTAGGCAGGGCACCCAGACCGTCGCCCGTCTTGGTAAAGTAGTTGGTGACGTACTGGATAATCTCGTCGTTCTCCGTCAGGATGCCAATCTGCAGGTAGGAGCAGAGGTTCACCAAGTCCCAGTTCGACATGTAGTGCTTCGGTGAACCGCAATTCGACGAGCCATGCAGTTGCAGGAACTTATAGTTCTTGTCGGCAAAGACGTTGACAATCCAGTTCTTGAACTCCGTAAACTCCGACTCTGACCAACCGCTGTAGTCACGCAATTCCTCGGCAGCCAGTGCGAAGGTGAAGCCCTGTGCACCAGCAGCCAGATACTGGTTATTGTCGTTGGCGGTCACCTCCTGGCACTTGGCGGCCCAGTCCTTGAGGATGAAGACCCCCTTTTGGGCATACTGCTCGTTGCCAGTGAGCTGCCAGAGCAAGCCGAACTGATAGGCAGCAGCAGCGTCGCGGCAGGCAATAATGTAGTTCTCGGTGCCTGCAATGGTACCCTTGGGATCGCCACGCACAATCTGCTGGGTGGCATGACTGGTCACGCCGTAGTCACCCATCACGTAGGGACTCTTTTGCAAGGCTTCGTATTCAGCCTTCTGGTCGGCTGTCAGCGTACTGGCGGCAATAGCGGCTTTTACACGGGCAAAGTCGGCAGCACTATACAGTGCACAGGGATGGTTGTAGACAAGCGTCACCTCGGGTTCCGGTGTGTAACCGGAGAGGTCTATGGTGCCGTCCTCGTTGCTCTGGCAGGCGGTGGTTGCGCACAATGCGCAACCCACAAAACCTGCAATCAGTATATTCTTGAAACTAATCATAGTTTTACCTTTTTACTTTTTTACCTTTTTACTTTTACTTTATCACTTCGTAGGTCAGTCCGTCCACGTCCTGTACGTACTTCTTCACGTCATCCACCGTCTTGAATGTCTGGAACCAGTAGAGGTTGTAGGTCACCTGGTGGTTGATGGTCTTGATGTCGGCATACTTCAGCTGGAAGGTGCGGAACGAGATGCTCTCGTTCGTCGGAGCCAGTCCGCCTGTGCCGAAGGCGAGCGTCGTGAGGTCGTAGATGAAGACGTGTGAACCGTCTGAGCACTTCAGGTCGCCGGTGTACTTGTTGTTACCATTGCCCAGGGCCTTATAGTCGGCACCGCTCTCGGAGGTTCCTACCACGTCGAAGTTCAGGTTGCGGGCGGTGACGCCATCGGCCTTGTAGAGGTCTTTCACGTCATCCACCTTGATGGCCACGATGGGATAGTTGCCTGCGTGGAGCGTAGCGGGCAGGTCCCACCACTTGATGTCGGCGCGCTGCGTGGTAGCATTGACTGTATAGGTGGTGATGGTCAGGTAGCCGTCGTGCCACTCGCTGGAGGTGGTCGTTCCGTTACCGCTCTGCTTAGCGTCGTAGATGCTGTAGTGGTCGGGGTTGTGGAACGTCTCGCGCAACAGACCTGCCGGGATGTTCATCTTCAGTGTGCTCTTGTTGCCTGTTTCAGGACAGGTGGCTGTGATGGTCACCTCGCCAAAGCCCTTGAACTTCACATAGCCAGCCTCAACGGTTGCTATCGACTCGTCGCTCGAAGTCCACTCGATGAGGCTCTGCGTAGCCTCGGCAGGTACGGTGGTGTAGCTCAGCTGGGCACCCTGCTCATTCAGTGCGAAGGCATAGCCGTTGTCAGCGGAGTAAGTCTGGTCGAGCGTGATGCTCTGCGGCTGAACGATGCGCTTCACGGTGATGTCGATAGAAGCGCTGACGCCTGAGCCGTCCATGGCCTTACCCGTGATGGTGACCAGCTTGGTGGTTGTGCCGCCAGTGCTGACACCCGTCACGACACCCTTGCTGTCGACGGTGGCAACAGAAGCGTCGCTCGACGACCACTCCAGCGTGCGGTAGGTGGTAGCCTCTGGCTCGATGGCATAGCTGAGGGCAATCTGCTCACCCTCATACACCTCCGTCGTTGCAGCTGAGAGGCTGATCTCGGAAGCCTGCTGCAAGTGGGCAGCCACCTTCACCTTCAGCGTGCTCAGCACGCCCGAACCGGAATACATGCCGGCAGGGGACACGGTGACGATGCTATAGCCCAGTCCCTTTTCGCTCAGGGCCTCAATCTTACCATTTTCAACGGTAGCGACGGTGGCATCCGATGTGGTCCACACCACTTCGTTAAACGTGGCATCGTTTGGTGTCAGCGTATAGCTCAGCTGGGCACTCTCGCCGACAATCAGCGGCAGCACGTCGGCTCCTGTATTGTCAGTATAGATGAGTTTCTGCATCTCGGCAGGCACCTGCATCTCGATGGCACTCGGACATGTTGCCGGGGTGACATTAGGTATGCGGTCATCATCCTTGCTACAAGCCATCAACCCGCAGACAACCAAACCTGCCATAATTATTTTGTTTATCTTCGTATTCATAATTTTTAATTCTTAATCGCGAAGCGAAAACTCTTAATTCTTAATTCTTAACTCTTAACTGGAAGATTACTCCCATCCTGGGTTCTGTGAGAGGTTGGGGTTCAGCTGGCGCTGATCCTGCGGCAATGGATAGAGGTAGTTCTTCTGAGCCCACGAGCGGCCACTGTACATCACGATACAACCATCGCTATTCAGCGAACGAGCCTGTGCAGCCCAGTTGGTCTCAAACCAAGTACCAGTCATCTTGACACCCAACTGGTCCTGAGGCATCTCGGTCTCTGCAGTCTTCCAACGCTTCAGGTCGTCAATACGGAAACCTTCGAGGAACAGTTCCACGGTGCGCTCACGGCGAATCTCGTCACGCATGGTGAGCCCGTTGGCCGAGCAGAAGCTGTTGGAGAGCTTGGGCATACTGGGATTGATGCGTCGGCGAACCAGATTCAGGCTTTTGTCCAAGTCGCTGTCGCTGATATTCTCGTTCAGCTCGTAGGCAGCCTCGGCATAGTTGAGCAGTACCTCGGCATAGCGGATGACGGGATAGTCCATGGACTCATAATAGTCGGCAACCTCGCGCTCGACGCCCCACTTTTGGTTCTGATAGCCTGAATTTGAGCGGGCGTTACCCGTCAGACAGTTGTCCAGGTCGGCATCGGTCCAGCTGGTACGCCACTTCGAGTCGTTGTTCCAGTAGGGCTCGTTGTGTTGCAGCATGGTATTGTCCATGCGGGCGTCGCGGTTCTGGAACTCGTCGGTGGCTCCGGTGTATCCTTTGAACAGGGGGCTCTTGCCTACGGGCAGTCCGTCCGAGCAGAGGTACATGTTAGCCATCTTACGGGTGATATAGCACACGTTTGACAACAGTCCGTGGGTGATGTTAATGCTCAACTTGTCGGTATCGCGGTGGCGGTGCGACAAGATGTACTCGGTGTTGGCAGCCTTCAGCAGTCCGGCAGGATTGCACTGGCCGGCATCCTCGAGAATGAACATGTAGCGATAGCTCTGGTTGATGTTGTTGATGGCGGGGTTCACCAGTGCAGCATTGTAGAACAGGCTGTAGTGTCCGGCCTTGATGACCTCGTCGGCAGCATTCTTGGCTATGGTCAGCAGTTCTGTGGCACGTGCGCTGTTGCCGCCGTGGAACTTCTGCCACGTACCTTCGTAGAGGGCTACACGGCTCAGCATGGCCTGGGCGGCATCGCGGCACAGGCGGCCTTCCTCGGCCGGTGTCTCCGGCAGCAGCTCGGCAGCCATCAGCAGGTCGCTGACGCACTGGTCGATGACCTCGCCACGGGGATTGCGGCTGCCATAGAGCTGACCGTTGTCAATGTCGAGTGGTTCGGTCAAAATCTGTGCGTCGCCATAGAGTTGTACCAACTCGAAGTGCAGGTAGGCACGGAACCAATAGGCCTCGCCCATCGGGGTTGCTATAGAAGCCTGATTGGCAAAGCCTTCAGCATTCTTCAGCAGCAGATTGGTATAGTAGATGCGCTTATAGATGGACGTAAAGTTGCCGTCCTTCTCTGGAATGGCGTTGGTACCCTGACTGTAGGTGTTGACACTGTTAGTGCAGATGAGGTCAGAGCGGTAGTCGGAATGGGCTCCGTCAGCCACACCGTTCTGGTAGTCAGTACCACTGCCCATGTCGCGTGTCCAGCCATAGAACTGGTTGGCAAACAGTTGGAAGTTGTCGGCCTTGCTCCACACCAGATTGTCGCCCAGCGAGTCTTTGGGATCAAGATTCAGGCAAGAAGCCATACCGCAGATGACGAAGCCAGCGCAAATATATTTCAAAATATTCTTTTTCATAGTTATATCCTCCTTTTCTTTAGAATGTAACATTCAGTCCAAATGTATGGTTGCGCGTGAATGGATAGAGTGATGTACCGTTCTTGGCAATCTTCGACTCGGGGTCCCAACCGTCGCTGATCTTCGTCGTCTCCCACAGGTCGGCACCGGTATAATAGACGCGCAGACCATCGATGAAGCCAATCTTCTTCAGCAGCCGCTGGGGGAAGGTGTAGCCGACGGTGATGTTCTTCAGTCGCAGGTAGCGTCCGTCCTGAGCCGTCAGCGTCGAAGCCAGGTAGTTATACTTGTTGATGTTCGAGTCGTTGGTGTAGGGAGCATAGTAGGCTCCGGTATTCTCAGGCGTCCATACGTTGCCGATGCTTGAGTTCAGGTTGTTCAGGTAGAGTCCGCGATAAGGCACTGTCCAGTTGGTGTCGTTTCCACGGTAGATGAAGCGGTTGGCAGCACCCTGGAACACGACGTTCACGTCGATGCCCTTCCATGAAGCGCCAAAGTTGAACGAATAGCTGATTTCGGGTTCGCTGCTACCTAGGTAGATGAGGTCGTTCTCGTCCAGACGGCCGTCACCGTTCTCGTCGCAGTACATATTGTCGCCAACGCGCAGGTTCGACGGCATACCGATACCGTTGTTCTCGAAGTAGAGGGCCTTGTAAGCCTCCAGCTGTTCGGCGTTCTGGATTTTGCCGGCATAGCGCAGTCCGAAGAGTGACGAGATACCGTATCCCACCATGTTCGATGTGTAACCGAAGGTCTTGACGGTTGTTCCCTCATACTCGGTCAGCTTGTTGCGGGCAAAGGTAAAGGTACCGCCCACGTGGTAGTCTACCTTTCCGACACGGCCGTTATAGGTCAGCTGGCCTTCCCAGCCGTAGTCCTTGAACTTGCCGACATTGGCCGAAGGTGCAGCGTCGCCCAGCGTGGCAGGCAGCGTCACCGATACCAGCATGTTGTCGTTGCGCTTCTGGAAGTACTCTACCGTACCGTTGATGCTATGTCCGGGAGCCAGTGTGACACCGAAGTCTATGGCCACGTTGTAGTTCTTGATGCGCTCCCACGAACGGGTCTTCGAGGCAAACGTCCCGCTGGTGGTGATGCTCGATGCCAGGCCATTGCCCAGATAGGCTCCGTTGCTGGAGTTCAGACTGTAGAGCTGCACGCCGTCGTAGTTGCCGATACCGTTCTGGTTACCTACCTGTGCATACGATGCACGAAGCTTCAGGTTGTTGAGCCACTTCACCTCCTTCATCCAGGGTTCCTCGGTCACACGCCAACCGGCACTGACACCCCAGAAGAAGTCCCAGCGGTTCTCGGGCATGAACTTCGACGAGCCGTCGTAACGGCCGTTGAACTCTACAAGATAGCGGCCCAGATAGTCGTAGTTGAAACGTCCGAAGTACGAGAGTATGGAGTTTTGGTACTTCTGGGCATTGTGCTTGCTGGCATCTGTCAGCACCACGTCGCCCGTACCGTTGATGACCTCCAGTCCCTGCTGGATGTCGTAGACCGTGGTAAAGTGCTCCTTGAACTCCTTGAACTCATATTGCGTACCCAGTGTCAGCGACAGGTTGTGGTCGCCAAACTGACGGTGACCGTTGACATAGGCTGACAGCGAGTAGTTGTCGATGCGCTGGTTGGCCTGCGTATAGTATGACTTGGCCTGCACGGGGTCAGTCAGCGTCGGACGCTCACCAGTGATATTATAGTAGCCGATAGCGTTCTGGACTTCGTCTACCCACTTGTCTGAGGTGTTGTAGCCCAGGTTGACGTTGGCGGTCAGCCAGTCGGTGATGTCGTAGTTCAGGGTCTCGCTGATGTCGATGCGCGACACTGACTCCTTGTGGTCGCCACCCTCCTCGACCTTGGCTACGGGTGAGCCCCATGAACCCCATGCGTAGGGCTTGCCGTCGATGGCAGCCATGGGCAGTCCCGGCTGCGGCAGCGAGGTGGTCAGCGCAGCACTGATCATCGTGGGACGTACCATCTCACGGCGGAAGTAGGCAATACTGGACTGCAGGCTCAGCTGCTTGGTAAACCGATAGGTATCGTTGACACGCAGGTTGAAACGCTTGTTCGAGTTGTTGCCATACTTCAGGTTTGAGCCGTCATAGTTGTAGGCCAGCGAGATGCGATACGAGTTCTTGTCAGTACCACCACTGACACTCACACTGTGCTCCTGATTGACGGCCTTGCCGAACAGACCTCCCAGCCAGTCCACATCGGCAAACACAAAGTCTGCCACGTCGGTAAAGGCGGCAGTGCCGAAGGGGTTGGCACTCTGTGAGAGGTCGATGTAGCGGCCCTGATACTGCTTGGCAAGCTGGGCGTAGGTGTACCACACGTTGCTTGTGTTGTCATCGTTGCGCAGCGTCTGCATCAGACCATCAGCCCACTGGGTGAGCGACATGGTTTCGGGCTGTAGACCAGGGGCCTTCAGTGTCAGCGAACCGCTGTAGTTCACCTTCACCTTGCCTTCCTTGCCCTTCTTGGTGGTAATCAGTACCACACCGTCGGCAGCACGGCTACCATAGATGGCAGCAGAGCCGTCCTTCAGAAAGTTGATGCTCTCGATATCGCTCGAGTTGACTGAGTTGATGTCACCGGCTACCCCGTCAATGATGACCAGCGGGCCACCCGAGTTCTTTGACACCGAGCCACGGAGTTTCATGTCCCAGCCTTCTTCACCTGGTGCAGAGCTCGAACGGGTAATCATCACACCCGCTACCTGCCCCTGCAGGGCCTCCAGTGGCGAGGCCAGCGAACCTTTACCCTCAAAAGCCTTGGCATCGACTACGGTGACAGCACCGGTCAAGGACTCCTTCTTCTGAGTACCGAAACCGACAACCACCACTTCCTGCAGCAATTCGGCATCTTCCTTCATCTGTACGTTGATGGTTGTCTTGCCGGCCACGGGAACCTGCTGGTCCTTGTAGCCGATGTACGAGAACCGCAGCGTGGCGTTACGAGGAGCCTTGATGGTGTAGTTGCCATCAAAGTCGGTCACTGTGCCACCTGCCTTCTGACCGTCTATGAGGACGGTCACACCGATGAGTGGCTCATTCTGCGGGTCGGTCACCTGTCCCTGTACGGTGACAGTACCGCCTCCCTGCGCATTAGCAGTTAGCGATTGGCAGGTAGCAATTAGCAAAAAGCTAAAGGCTAAAAGCCAAGAGCTAAAAAACCATTTCTTTGTTTGATTCATAACGATTGGTTTTAGTTTATTAATAACGGAAAAATTAGTATCCTATTGCTTGGCGCACGTTGTTGCGCACCTGGATGCGGGTGCGGTAGATGCGCGACTCGACGGCACGTTTCGACAGGCCGGTCTCCAGCACAATCTCGTCAGCAGTCTTCTCCTCGAAGCGCGTCATGCAGTATATCCGGGCATCCTTCTCTGACATAGTGCTGATGGTTTTCTGCTCTATGCGCAGGATGTCGTTCACTTCGGCATCGGTGTTGGCATAGCTGCGCTCCATCTGCCAGGCCAGGTTGTCGTGTACCTTATTCATAATAGCACGACGGCGCAGGTAGTCGATGCGCTTCTGGTAGGCTATCTTGACCGCCATACCCTTCAGTTGCTCAGGAATGATGATGTCCAGTCCCATAATCTTCATGAAAACCTCCTGTACCAAGTCTTCACACGTATCCTCTGCGATACATGCCTGACGGAAGATGGTAAAGATCTCTGTCCTCACCTGTTGATAAGTCTGACCAATGACTTGTCGGTTTTGGGTTTCAATAGTAGTCATACGCTCATTGTTTTTAGTTCGATTTGATGTGGCAAAGATAGCGCAAAAAAAGACTGCAAGCAACTTTTTACGTCTTGCTTGCAGCCAACTGGTTTAGCCCGCAGTCCAAATTGTTTATATTATTGAAATGCAATAACTTACGCGACAGTCCATCTAAATTAGTTATACTTTGATGCCGAGTTTTTTAAGGTATTCGGCCGGTGTCATGCCCTCGACCTTGCGGAACGTGGAGAAGAAATTCGACTTCTTGAAACCGCACTGCTCCGACAGGGCCGTGATGGTGTAGCGCTTGTGTTCGCCCGCCGCTATCAGCCGCTTGAACTCCTCCAGCCGGTAGCGGTTGATGAAGTCGTAGTAGTTCTGGCCCAGATAGAGGTTGAACACCTGGCTCAGCTTGGGTGCCGACAGGTGCAGCACATCGGCCAGGTCCTTCATCTTCAGCTCCTGGTTGGTATAGACGCGCTCGCAGTCCAGATACTCCTCCATCCGCTTCACGATGTCGGCACACTCCCGTTCGTCTATCTTCACCTTCTGGTATTTCTCGCTACCTCCCTCCTGCGGGGCCAGCTCTTCGCTCATGGCCCGCAGCTCCTCGCTCTCTATCAGGGCTTCCTCTATCTCGTTGCGCTCTGACAGCAGCACGTTGGTATTCTTGCGGTAGCGCCACCACAGCCACAGCAGCACCAGGGCAGCAATGAGCAGTGCCAGCTCGACGTATGCACCCACGGAGGGTACTACCGACAGGCGATACTGTGTCTCGCTGCCCTTGACACCCGCCATTCGCACCGTCAACTGATGAGAGCCCAACAACAAACGGCGAATGTCAATGGCCTGACCGTCATTCACCAACTGCCATGCCCCACCGTCAAGCCGGTATTCAAAAATCCGTCCTGCGTTTACGCTATAGTCTGGAATCAGTACCTCTGCCTGCAACACTTCCGACGTCAGGTTCCACTCCAGCCGTATGCCGTGCAAACCATTGGAGGCATAGTAGTCTTCAGACTGTGTCATCAGGTCACTGCCCCGTCTGATATGAAACAGCTGCGCCTTATAACGGTCGTCAGCAGACCACTTCTTGAAGTCAGGCACATCGGCAAAATAGAGCCCCTGCGAAGTAGCCACCCATATATGTCCGTGCCCGGTGAAGCGGATGTCGTTGATAAAATTGCCGCACAGCCCGTCACCATATCCGAAATGACGCACCTCCGACATGTCGTAGCTGAAACTGAAGAGGCCACGTTCCGAGGCCAGGATGTAATGCCCGCTCATGTCGTCCACGAAACTACGGCTCCACTTGTCCCTGAACCGTACTGGCAACTGAAGTTCGCCGAAGCTGGTCATCTTCTCATTGGTATAGAACGTCTGTGGCCCCGTACGCATAAAAACCAGCCCGTCGTGTCCTGCCGCCCCGCGCATCCAGGGCTGCTTGTCAAAGAACCCTTTGGGGAAGTTCGCCTCCACTATCTCACGGCTGCGCACACTGTAGACCGAACAGCCGTCCTCACCGGTCAGCCACGCATTGCCGGCTTCGTCGAAAGTAATGCTCAGTATCAGTCCACCGACAATATGTGAATTCTGTTCGGAGAAATACTGCTGTTCCGACCCTTCGCCGACGACCAGGAGTCCACTGCCGCAACCTATCCACAACCGCCCGTCCGGACCGCTTTTCAAGTCACCTATCGAGGTCTTGTCAAGCATGGACGACAGCTTCTGCCTCTTCAGGCTCAGCGTCTGGGGCTCCAGCACCCACAATCCGCCGTCAAAGGTCCCAATATAGAAACTGTCTTTCCACCAGCACATGCTGTTGACAATATGGCCGTCGCCCAAATCGGCTGGCGAGAAGTAGCGGTGTTGCCCAGTCTTACAATTGACATAATAGAAACCGTTCTGTGTGCCAATTATCATATCGTCACCATGCCGGCAAAAGGTACGTACGTTCAGCCCCTCTGTTGTAAAATCGCCCACACTAAACACACGGAAGAGGCTGCCGCGATGGTATGTATAGGAAAGCCCATAGCGCACAAATCCAAACCAGTTGACACCATTTCCATCCCGATAGTAACAGTAGATTCCGTTGCTGGGCAGGCGGTGCAACTTGTCACTTTCTGTACTGAAACGCTCTGTCACTTCCAACTTTCCGCCCCCAAGCTCCAACAGATAGGCACCGCTGCCATCAGTAGCCACGCAGACACGGCCGTCGCTACAGCGACGTACCGTCGACACCAGATTACCCACACCGTCGACATGCTGTGCCGTACCAGCACGGAGGTCGCACAGAAAAAGCCCGTTGCCGCGTGTCCCCACCACAAAACGTCCGCGACCAATACAGGCAAACTGTCGCAACGTTGAGTGACAGACTGGCTGCGGCAGACTGTGATGTACGATTTTACCAGTCCGAGGGTCGTAGCTGTTCAGGTCGAAGCGGCCTAAAAACCATATCAGCCCGTCGTCATCCACTGCATACTGGCGCACTATATTGTCCAGACCGTGACGACTTACGCTGACATTCTGATGGTGCAACCGCTGACCATCATATAGCATGAAGCCCTGCTCACTGCCTATATAAAGCGTATCGCCCACAGCCAGCAGGCTCTGGGGATGCTCCACTTCTGGCAGCACACGCTCAAAATAGGGACAGCCGAGTCTGATGCGCCATAGTCCTGCCTCTGTAGCGGCATAAATACATCGTCCTGCCACTTCAGCCAGACTATACACCTCTAAGGAACGTCCCAGCTCGTCCTGCATGGTAAAGGAATCAAGCTGTTTGCCGTTATACACATTCACACCGCTATTCGTCGCAATCCAGGTGGTACCATTGCAATCGGTCATGATGTCATGCACCGTCTCGCCTGTAAGCCCGTCGCTGAGCGTCAGGTTCACCATGGTCTCCTCGCCGATAGTGGCAGCCTGCAACGTCATGCAGGCCACCGCCATACAGCATATAGTTAGTAGTAGTTTTCGCATTACAAAAGGCAAAAGTAAGAAAAAATCGGCAAACGAACAAACGTTTGTCGATTTTTTTAATGTCTTACCGTTTTTTATGGCTGTAAGTCCAGATATTCCTTCACGGCATCGAAGCACGGGCAGGCTTTCAGCGGGTTCAGGTTGCGGTGGCCTACGATGAGGGCGCGGGGGTAGCGCTCCTTCAGTGCCTTCAGCAGCCGCCTGAGCGCTTCCTTCTGTGCCTCGGTGCGCGTGTCAGCGGGTTGACCGCGGATGTCCAGCCCGCCCTCGTAGCACACGCCTATCGAGTGGCTGTTGTGGTTCTGGCAGTGGGCGCCGACCAGCCATTCCGGCCGTCCCGTCTCAATCTGTCCGTCACGACGGACCACGTAGTGGTAGCCTATGCCGAGCTTCCAGCCCTGGCGGCGATGCCACGTATCAATCTGCGCTGCCGACGATGTCTGGTCAGGCCGCACTGCCGAACAGTGAACGACAATCAGTGTAATAGTCCGCATGACTGCATCAGGAACGAGCCACTAATGGCAGTTAACACTGTGATAATCATCTGAATAATCTGTCTCCAAGTATCCTTCTTCATAATTCTGACTCATAGATTTTTTGAAAAATTAAAAAGTTAAACATAGGCTTGGCGTGGGTCGTGGAGATAGGTCCCGTCAGCTATCCGGATAGTCTCTTTGCATCGTGCGGACGTCTCCCGTACCCCTATGCAGACCGCTTGCGTCACGTGTGGAACCTATCTCCATCACTCACGGATGACGCTCGCGTCAGGCACGCTTGCCACGGCATTTTTTCCGTCTACGGCTCGCAGAGGTACTTCAGGATGAGGCGCACCTGCTCGGCGGAATAGCTGTGGCGGTTCACGTTCCACCGTGTACGCTGCAGCGCTGCCACCAGCTCTGGACAGCCCTTGATGTCCTGGCGCAGGTTCTTCAGCGCCGACTTGATATTCTTGGTTTCCGGCCAATACAAACGGGCCAGTTCGCGTTTACTGTATCTACGTTCTT
>CAMHIS010000058.1 GCA_946185285.1 uncultured Prevotellaceae bacterium | reverse complement strand
CGTAGTCCTCGATGCGTCCCTTGATGGTAATCGTGTCGGTCTTGAACCAGTCGGCGGGCACCGTCCAAGGGTTCGACTCGCTGATTTCCTGCATCGTCGGCGCATTCATGACTTGTATCTTGTCGTAGATGAACGACACGCCCTTCTTCACCGCGATAATAACCACGATGGCGAGGATAATTCTGATGATGGTCTTTTTCTTCATGTCAGTCTATCCGCTTGTGTCGTTGACTTTGTCTTCGATTGTCACGACTCGGCCATTCAAACAAGTTTGATGGCTCTCGCTGCTCCAATCGTTGTTCGTTTTCGTTATACCTTACAGTCCCTCGATTTCCTCGGCGGTGAGACCGGTAATCTCTGCAATGTCCGCGACGGCAAACCTTTGGCTTTCATGCGGCGTGCGGACGCGACAGCTTGCTCGTAGGTGATGCCGCTGACTATCTACTCCACGTTTTGGGCGTATTTCAGCATGTCCTCCAGTCGCCCGCGGTCTCTGCTATGCTCTCTCATAAATCAGTTTTTTGTCACGGTTAACGCTTTCCACGGCCCACGGACGTAGCGTGCCTTCCTCCACGAGGTCAACCTCGCAGTTCAGCAGGTCTTCGAGATCCACCTTCATACCGGCGATTTTCATCAGGCCTATGGGGCGACTGCGGTCGTACTGCACAAGGATGTCGATGTCGCTCCACGGCCTCTGCTCATGGCGCGAGTAGGAGCCGAAGAGCCATGCCCGCACAACGGGCTGGTTTTTGAAATAGTCGGCAATTTGCTGATTCATCTGGGTGCTCATAAGCGTTTCAATTAGAATTATGCCGCAAAGATAAGCATTTTCTTTCAATTATTGCCCGTTTTCCTCGTTAAAGATACGAAAAGCGGGCGAAGATGCGCCGATTTGCCATCTTCGCCCGTTTCCCTGGTACTCACTATCGCTTGAATATCAGGTTCATTGTTCCGGGGTCGAGGGACTGTCTCATCATCTTATAATCTTCTTACCGTTTTTAATGTAGATACCCTTCGATGGCTCCTCAACCAGCAGCCGACCGCCCAAGTCATAGTTGCGGGCGGGTGCAGTTGTTGTTTTGGCTTCGCTGATACCGGTAACAGTCTGATAGTTAATGGCAGTGAGCCAGTTCTGAATCAGCGTTGAGCGCTTGGAGTGATTGGAGCTGTTGATCCAGAGATTCTCGCTGAAGTATTGACCGTTAGGAACAAGCCGCTTGCAGTCGGCAACCACGCCACTGATGCCGCTGCTGGCACTCGACACAATCAGTCCGATGTTCTTGCCTGCCATCTGCCCACCGCAGTTGAACAGGTAGGTTTGCATATTGGCTGCCATCTGGCTCCACCAAAGGGGCGTAACGATGATGATGGTCTGATAGTCGCTCAGCGATGTCGTTACGGGGTCGATGGCAGGATAGCTGCCGGCATCGTTGGGGTTGGCCTTGATGGCATTGAGCAACTGTGTACCCAATGCGTAATTGTTGGCCTCGTACTTCAGTCCCTTCTCGGCTGGCTGAATCTCCAGCACGTCAGCCTGAATCTGGCTGGTCAGCGTGGTCACAATCTCACGGCAGTTGCCTGTATAGCTGTAATACACCACGAGTGTTTTGCCCGCATTCCCGACGGTCTGAGCCGTCACGTTGCTGTCCTTCGAACAGCACGTCAGCAGCATTGCTGCCAATAACATTAGAATCTGTCTTTTCATTGTCTAAGCGTTGAATTGCGCTGCAAAATTACTGCTTTCCCCACAGACGGCGCATAAACAAATTACGGAGATATTTACCATTTTTACAGAATCTGCACAAAATTCTGAGATGAACCATTAGTTTTTTATCCGCCACATCCGTCACATCCTTGTAAGTATCTCATTCACAGCGTGTTTAGTTGGTGATGGATAATGGTGACGGGTGACGGATAAGCAGCTTGCTTTTTCAGGGACTTTCATCGTTTGTGAATGTTTGTTCATAGGCCGTGAATCTTTTCGGTGGAGAGGTCGTTACCTTTACGGTGCAGTCTATCCGTCACCCATCACCATTATCCGTCACCGTCATACATACTAAAAATGAGCGTGTTACGGGACGGTGACGGATGTGACGGATAAAGACTGATTTCAAATGTGTGATTTACCCGCCGGGTTCCGACCGATAGGAGAATGCAACCAGGAATGATAAGTACCTGTTTTTCGCAAATTCTGAGCCGAAAGTTTGGTACTATCGTCTTTTATGTTTACCTTTGCAGCTCAAGGAGATACCAAACGGCGTTGGGTATGGAAATAGTTTCTGCAAATTCTTGTTGGCGGATGATGCGGTCATTCGGCAGGTTGTGCGCTGTCATGCTGTTTTCGCTACCAGCGTCGGCGCAGTCGCTGACGTTGGTCGAGCTGAACTGCGAGAACCTCTTCGACTGCCGGAACGACTCGCTGAAGCAGGACGAGGAATACCTGCCCGAGGCTACGCGCCACTGGACTTCGAGACGCTACTGGCGCAAGCTTAACAACATCGCCCAGGAGCTGCTCTCTACCTGCGATGACGGCATTCCCGACCTGATAGCTCTCTGCGAGGTGGAGAACGACACGGTGATGCACGACCTCACGAAGCGGTCGCTGCTCCGCAATGCCGGCTATGAATACGTGATGACAGACTCGCCCGACCTTCGCGGTATCGATGTGGCCCTGCTCTATTCGCCTTTCTCCTTTGCCCCTGTCCGCAACTGTCGGATTCGCATCACGCCGGTGGGAGGTATGCGCCCGACACGTGACATCCTCTATGTCTGCGGACTGACGGTGACGGGCGACACGCTGCACGTCTTCGTCGTCCACGCTCCCAGCCGTTATGGCGGCGAGCGCTATAGCCGTCCGTTCCGCATGGCTGTCGCCGACCGTCTCTGCCAGTCGGTTGACTCGTTGCAGATGGTTGCGGCAGATGCCCATATTCTGATTGCCGGCGACTTCAACGACGAGGCCGACGGTCCGGTGCTGAAAGAGATATGCAAGCACCGGCTGCGGAATCTGACGAAGGACGCCCGCAGTTCGGACAGCGTCCGCGGCACTTACCGCTATAAAGGCCAGTGGGGCAGCATCGACCATGTGCTTGGCTCCCGCTCCATATATACTAAGGTCGACACAGCCTTCATCCATGCCCCCAAGTTCCTGTTGGAGGAGGAAACTCTCTACGGCGGCTACCGCCCCCGCCGCACCTATAACGGCATGAAATACCAGCAAGGCTATAGCGACCATCTGCCTCTTGTCGTAAAAATCCGTTTCTGAGAGAATGAAAAGGATACTGCTGTTCATACACATAACGGTTTTGTCCTTTGCGGTAATGAAAGGACAGCCGTTTACCGTGGCAACGCTCAATGTTGACGGGTTGCCGCAGAAAATATTTTTTATTCCGCTGAACGATGACGGCCCTGGGGCTGACGGCACCGAGCGGGCCAGCCAGTATCTTGCCAACAAAGGCTACGACATTATAGGTGTTCAGGAGGACTTCTATTACCACGACGAACTGCGTTCCTCGTTAGAGAAATTCTATGACCGTGGCGAGTGGATGGGCTTCAGTACGGGCAACTTGCCCTGGTTCCATCTCGACGGCTTCAGGTTCGACACCGATGGCCTGTGTGAGTTTTGGAAGCGGCAGCACCAGTGCATCAGCGAGGATGCCGTGATCTGGAACGATGCCTACGGGCGTACTGACCATTCCAATGACGACCTCTGCAACAAGGGCTTCCGACGTGTCCAGATGAAGTTGGACGGCGGGCGGCAGCTGGTGGTCTACAATATGCACATGGATGCCAGTGAAAAGGAGGACGAGGAGTCGGGAGCCGACTGGCACGACAAGGCGGCGCGCTGGAGCCAGTGGCGACAGCTGCGCGACTACGTGATTCCCCGTCTCGACGACCGTCCTGTTATTGTGATGGGCGACATGAACAGCTACTACACCCGCGACAGCATTCTTTCGCTCTTCATCCGTCCGATAGAGGCTACTGGCCGATATGTCGTTCGCGACTGTTGGGTGGAGTACTGCCGTGGGGGGCGGTATCCCGCCATTGGCGATGCTCAGCTCTACCCCTGGAAATACGGCTACCAGCAGGGTGAGATGCTCGACAAGATACTGTATATCTGTCCAGTCAAGGGTCCCCGACTGGAATTGCTCGACTACCGTGTGGAGACGGACTACACGTGGGACGACGGTTCGCCGTTGGGCGACCACCGTCCCGTTATGGCGCGCTTCCGTGCTGTTGACAAGGGCGATGCCAACGTCGACGGCATCATTGACGGAAGCGATGTGGCGTGCTTGGCTCGTCACTTGGTGGGCATCGCCACTGCCGGATTCTCGTCCTGGGCTGCCGATGTAAATGATGACGGCTGTATCGATGCCGTTGATATCACACTTCTGATTCAGAATGTGGCTCATTCTACGCACCACTGACTATCCGCAATCGGTTACGGAAGATTTTCGTACGCTTTATTTGGTGGAATGGAGAAAAAGTCGTAACTTTGTGGCTGAAATTGGATATCAATAAAACTAAATCAAAGAAAATGGCAAAGATTGTAACATTGGGCGAGATCATGCTCCGCCTGTCGCCTCAGGGCAACGACCGTTTCATTCAGAGTGAATCATTCCGCATCATCCCCGGCGGTGGTGAGGCTAACGTGGCCGTCTCGCTGGCTAACTATGGCCACGATGCCTACTACGTGACAAAGCTGCCGAAACACGAAATCGGACAGATAGCCGTCAACGCCCTGCGCCGCTATGGTGTGAACACAGAGTTTGTTGCCCGTGGCGGTGACCGCGTAGGTCTGTACTACGCTGAGACGGGTGCCTCGATGCGCCCCTCGAAGGTCATCTACGACCGTGCTCACTCTTCTATCGCTGAGGCTGTGCCCGAGGATTTCGACTTCGACAAGATCATGGAGGGCGCTGCCTGGTTCCACTGGAGCGGCATCACGCCTGCCATCAGCGACAAGGCTGCCGAGCTGACGCGCCTGGCCTGCGAGGCTGCCAAGCGTCACGGCGTGACCGTCTCGGTCGACCTGAACTTCCGCAAGAAGTTGTGGACCTCGGAGAAGGCCATCTCCATCATGCGCCCGCTGATGAAGTATGTCGACGTGTGCATCGGCAACGAGGAGGACGCTGAGCTGTGCCTCGGTTTCAAGCCCGATGCCGACGTTGAGGGCGGTCAGACCGACGCTGCCGGCTACGAGGGCATCTTCAAGCAGATGATGAAGGAGTTCGGCTTCAAGTATGTGGTGTCGACGCTGCGTGAGAGCTACAGCGCCACGTTCAACGGCTGGAAGGCCCTCATCTACGACGGCAAGGAGTTCTACCAGTCGAAGCGCTACGAGATCAACCCCATCATCGACCGCGTGGGCGGTGGCGACTCGTTCTCGGGTGGTCTGATTCACGGCCTGCTGACAAAGGAGACGCAGGGCGAGGCCCTGGAGTTTGCCGTGGCAGCAAGTGCCCTGAAGCACACCATCAACGGCGACTTCAACCTGGTGAGTGTCGACGAAGTAGAATCACTGGCTGGTGGCAATGCCAACGGCCGCGTACAGCGCTAATAAATCGTAAATCGTAAATCCGTAAATCGTAAATAATAATAAGGTGGCAAAGTTTGACAAGATAGCCGTACTGAAGAAAATCGGCGACACGGGTATGGTTCCCGTGTTCTACAACAAAGACCTGGAGACGTGTAAGAACGTGGTGAAAGCCTGCTATGAGGGCGGCGTGCGTGCGTTTGAGTTTACCAACCGCGGCGACTTCGCCCAGGAGGTGTTCGGCGAGCTGGTGAAGTGGGCCGACAAGGAGTGCCCCGAGCTGGCCCTCGGCATTGGCTCGGTGGTCGATGCCCCGACGGCAGCCATGTACCTGCAGCTGGGTGCCTGCTTCGTGGTGGGCCCGCTGTTCAACCCCGACATCGCCCCGGTGTGCAACCGCCGTCTGGTGCCTTACTGCCCGGGCTGCATGACGGTCTCTGAGATTGGCAAGGCCCAGGAGTTGGGCTGCGACCTGACGAAGGTGTTCCCCGGCGACGTCGTAGGTCCCAACATGGTGAAGGGTCTGAAGGCTCCGATGCCCTGGTCGAAGATTATGGTCACCGGCGGCGTCTCGCCCGACGAGGAGAACCTGACGAAGTGGTTCAAGGCCGGCGTGTTCTGCGTGGGCATGGGCTCAAAGCTCTTCCCCAGCGACAAGGTGAAGGCCGGCGACTGGCAGTATGTAACCGACAAGTGCAAGGAGGCACTCGGTTATGTGGCTAAGGCGAGGGCTTAGGCTACTGCTGATTATACTGTTTTTTTCGGCTTGTTCATCTGCTGACAGACAGCAGGTGGACAAGCTGAATTTGCTTTCCTACAGCTATCACTACCGCAATCTGGACTCAGTGAAATACTATAGCGACCAGATTGACCGTCTGTCGGTACATGGTGACGGCGAGGCAGCACAGATCAACAACCGTGCGTTCTACCTGATGGCCAAGATGGACTATAAGGCCGTAGGGCAGTTGTTGAACAAGATTCCGGAACTGACTGACAATCAATTGGAAGTGTTGGTGTGCTATGTTCAGCAAATGCGCCTTTGTCAGCGCTGCTCGCGCAACAAGGACTTCTATGACTTCCGTGAGCGTGCTATCACAAGCATGAACCGCATCAACGAAGAGCGCGACCTGTTGAACGAGAGCCAGCGCCGCCGGCTGCTCTATGCCGAGACAGAGTTTGCCATTGTCAATTCCACCTATTATTATTATGTAGGTCTTGAGCAGCAGTCGGTTCAGGCCTTGGAGGCCATAGACCCCGAGGAGGTGAAACAGGACACGCCGCAATTCCTGAACTATCTCTACAACATTGGTGCCGGCGGCATCCTGACCGAAGGGACGGCAGAGGAAATCTTTCAGCAGGAGATGGACTGCCTGCTGCGCTGTTTCCAGATAGCCCAGCGCGAGGATTATCCATATTTTACGGCTAACGCCCTTGAAGCCATCGCTGAACATCTTATTTCTGGTACTGCCATTTCAGGAATCCCACTTATACTGGTCAATCCCGACAATGTGGCCGAGGAGGATTTGCCCGTATGGCTGGCTGAGAAGGCACTTGAAATATTCCAGGAGTTCGGCGATGTCTATCAGATATCCGGAGCCTATCGTACGCTTGCCTCCTGCTACAGGGCCCAAGGCGATAATGCCCAGGCTCTCCGCAATCTGGAGCTGGCACTGGCCGACACGCTCATCAACCAGGCGCCCGACCTCGTAGCCAGCATCCGCGAACAACTGTCAGTAGCCTATGCTGCCATCGACGACAAGGTGGCCAGCGACTACAACCGTAACATCTATCTCGACCTTCAGGAACAGACCCGTCAGGACAGGCAGTTAGAGGCACGTGCCGGACAGCTCGACCGGGCGGTGACCCAGCTGAACTGGATACTGGGAGCCGTTGTTGTAGCCATTGTCATGCTGGTGTTACTGCTTTGCATTTTCCGCTATCTCAGGAGGCATCAGCAGATTGCGAGTCCCCTCGACGAGCTGATGGATGAGCGTAGTGAGCAGTTGGCAGTTTCCAAGCTCCACATTGAGGAGGGCGAGCGCCGTCATCTGGAGCAGCGTGCCCGCATCTCGCTTGTCAACAGTCTTCTGCCTCTGATTGAACGTATGGCCTATACCGTCAACCGTCATGGCGACAAGGAGTATGTCTGCGAGCTCATCGACCAAATCAATCAGGACAATGAGGTGCTCACCCATTGGATTCAGCTCCATCAGGGCCAGCTCAATGTCCATGTCGAGAGTTTCCCGCTGCAGCCCCTGTTCGACATGGTGGCCCGCAGCCGTAAGAGTTTCCTGATGAAGGGCATCACGTTGAACGTGGAACCTACGCAGGCAGTGGTCAAGGCTGACCGCATACTGACGCTCTTCATGCTCAACACACTGGCCGACAATGCACGGAAGTTCACCAAAGACGGAGAGGTCAGCATCAGCTCCGAGGAGACCGACAGCTATGTGGAAATATCTGTGAAGGACACCGGCATTGGCATGGATGCCGACCAGCTGGCTCACGTCTTTGACCATAAGCTGACGACTCATGGCTTTGGACTGCTGAATTGCAAGGGCATCATCGAGAAGTATCGTAAGATGAGTCAGCTGTTCAGCGTCTGTTCCCTGCAGGCCGAAAGCGAGCAGGGTAGGGGGAGCCGTTTCTATTTCCGTCTGCCAAAGGGTGTCGTCCGCATGCTCGTCCTTTTCCTTACTTTTCACTGTTCACTTTCCGCTTCTTATTCCCAGACGGCTCCATCCTTGGCGCGGGCTGCCATCTATGCCGACTCTGCCTATTTCTCGAACATCAACGGGACCTACGAGCGCACGCTTCTTTTTGCCGACTCTTGTCGCCAGTGCCTGAACACGCATTACAAGCAGCTGCATCCGCAGGGAACAGCCCTGCTGCAGCGCGAAGGAGACACCTCGCTCATGCCTCCGGAAATACAGTGGCTGCACGATTCGGTGAAAACCAATTTCAACGTGATTCTTGATATCCGCAACGAGTGCGCCGTAGCTGCACTGGCACTTCATGAGTGGCAGTTGTACAACTACAACAACCGTATCTACACGCAACTGTTCAAGGAACTTTCGGCCGACGACACACTGGCCGACTATTGTCGCGCCATGCAGAAGACCAAAACAAACCGTATGATTGCCGTCGTACTGCTTCTGTTGGCCTTGCTGTCAATTCTTCCCGTCTTCTATTTTTACTACTTGCGCCCGAGACTCAACGCCCGCTTCATGGCAGAGCGCCGCCGCAGGGAAGACCTCGAAATGCTCGACGACGAACAGCGGCGCGCGGAACAGGAACTGGACAATCTTCATGTCTCGAATGCCGTGCTCGACAACTGCCTGTCAACACTGAAGCATGAAACGATGTACTATCCGTCGCGCATCCGTCAGCTCATTGACCAGGACGATATGGAGTCAGTGGCCGAAGTGGTCGGCTACTACCGTGAACTCTATAACCTGCTCAGCGAGCAGGCCATGTCGCAGGTAGAGCGAGTGAAGCTGCACCTGCGACCACTTGAGCACGGCATTCTGGGTGACGAGACACTGATACGCTATCTCTTTGACATACTGAAGAAACAGTCGGGACAGAAGAACCCGCCCATGACGTTCACCCGCCAGGGCGACAAATACATAGAGGTGACGGTTGACTTCGGACCTTCTGACGGCCCAAAGGAACTGTTCACCCCCTCCATCGCTAATATTCCTTTCCTGCTGTGCCGCCAGATAGTGCGCGATCATGGTGAAGCTACCAACCGGCGGGCTTGCAGCATCAGAAACGAAATACAAAATGGCGTAACAACAATTATTATCATACTACCTGCTTATGGAAAACTTTAAAGTAGTCATCGTTGAAGACGTACCCTTGGAGATGAAGGGTACACTGGGTATCATCCGCAACGACATACCCGAAGCCGAAGTCATCGGTACGGCCAGTAACGAAACAGAATACTGGAAAGTACTGAAACAGAACCTGCCAGACCTTGTCCTGCTCGACTTGGGGCTGGGCGGCTCGACCACCATCGGCGTGGAGATATGCCGTTCTACGAAGGAGATGCATCCCGGCGTGAAGGTGCTCATCTTCACGGGTGAGATACTGAACGAGAAACTGTGGGTCGACGTCCTCGATGCCGGTGCCGACGGTATTATCCTGAAGACGGGCGAACTACTGACGCGCCACGATGTGCAGTCTGTCATGGACGGCAAGCAGCTTGTGTTCAACGAGCCTATCCTGAAGAAAATCGTCGAGCGCTTCAAGCGTGCCGTTGGTGCACAGTTAGCCAAACAGGAGGCGCTTATCAACTACGAGATTGACGAGTACGACGAGCGCTTCCTGCGCCATCTGGCCCTTGGCTTCACCAAGGAGCAGATTACCGGACTCCGAGGTATGCCCTTCGGCGTTAAGAGTCTTGAGAAGCGCCAGGCAGAACTGATGAAGAAGCTCTTCCCTGACGGTAACGGAGGCATGGGTATCAACGCCACGCGCCTGGTGGTGAGGGCCTTGGAACTCCAGATTCTGGATATCGACAATCTGGAACCCGATGAAGAGTAACTGTTGAAAACGTCAAAGGTTGAACATTTGAAACGCGGGTTCTCATATCTGGTATGCCTGTTGGTGCTGGCCGAACTGCTGCTGGTGCTCACCTCGTGGCTGTTGTCGGCTACGATGGCCGAAGGCGTGCGCTCACTCATCAGCTCAGAAGGCGTGCGCTGGTTCTTCGGCAGTTTCTCCACCCTGCTGTCCACGGAGTGGCTGGTGTGGCTGCTGCTGCTGGCCATGACAGGGGGCTGTCTTTGGCAGAGCGGACTGCTCCATCCTCAGGATGGCTATCGCCAGGGTGTTGCGCTGCGTGCTGCAGTGGTGCTTCTCGTTATCTATGTCATTGCGGTGTTGGCGCTGACGGCAGTCCCTCATGCCGTGCTGCTTTCGGCTACGGGGCAGCTCATGCCCTCGCCCTTCAGCCGTGCATTGGTGCCCATCGTCAGTTTTGGCGCACTGCTGGTCTCGGCCGTCTTCGGCTATGCCTCCGGGCGCTTCTCGTCAGTCTCCGATGTCGTCGATGCTTTATCTTTCGGTATAGGAAAGTCGGCACCGCTCTTCCTACTCTATATCCTGGCTGTTCAGCTCTATGAGTCGCTGCGGTTCGTATTCTTCTGACTTGGCTCTGCCCAAAAGCTAAAAAAACAAAAAAGACGAAAGGGTTTTGCACTGTATTCAATAATTATGTGTATCTTTGTAAGTCAATAACGGAATCAAGCTAAAACAATAAACAACAGAGAGAATTATGGAAAATAACGCACAGCTGATTGCCCAGTGCGAGGCAATTGCAAAAGAATGGCTCTCTCCGGCTTTTGACGAGGAGACACGTAAGGAAGTACAGGCAATGCTTGATGCCGACGACAAGTCGGCGCTCATCGACGCCTTCTACCAGAACCTGGAGTTCGGTACGGGTGGTCTGCGCGGCATCATGGGTGCCGGCACCAACCGCATGAACAAGTATGTGGTCGGTATGGCTACACAAGGCTTTGCCAACTACATCAACAAGGCTTTCCCCGACATTCAGCCTGCCGTGGTCGTCGGTCACGACTGCCGCAACAACGGCCGTATGTTTGCCGAAACCGTTGCCGACATCTTCTCGGCCAACGGCATCAAGGTCTATCTGTTTGAGAGCCTGCGCCCGACGCCCGAGATTTCGTTCGCCATCCGTCAGCTCGGCTGCCAGGCCGGTGTCAACGTGACGGCAAGCCATAACCCCCGCGAGTATAACGGCTACAAAGCCTATTGGGACGACGGTGCACAGGTGCTGGCTCCCCACGACAAGGGTATCATCGACGAGGTGAACAAGGTGAAGATCGGCGACGTGAAGTTCGAGGGCAACAAGGACCTCATCATCCCCATTGGCGGCGAGATGGACTGGGACTACATCCAGGCTGTCAAGGAGGCAATGGTCGACCAGGACGTCATTCTGCGCCAGAAGGACCTCAACATCGTCTATTCGCCCATGCACGGCACGGGCCGCGTCATCATCCCGATGGCCCTGCGCTCATGGGGCTTCCAGAACATCCACGTGGTGCCCGAGCAGATGGTCATCGACGGCAACTTCCCCACCGTTGTCAGCCCCAATCCTGAGAATGCCGAGGCCATGACCCTCGGCATGAAGCTCGGCACGAAGCTCAACGCCGACCTCGTCATTGCCAGCGACCCCGACGCCGACCGTCTGGCCATCGTCTGCCGCAACGCCAAGGGCGAGTGGGAGATTCTGAACGGCAACCAGACCTGCATGATGTTCTGCTGGTACATCATTGCCAACAAGAAGAAGCTCGGCCAGCTGAAGGGTAACGAGTTCCTCGTGAAGACCATCGTCACCACCGAGGTCATTGCCAAGATAGCCGAGAAGAACGGTGTCGAGCTGAAGGACTGCTACACCGGCTTCAAGTGGATAGCCAACGAGATACGCATCAACGAGGGTGTGAAGAAGTACATCGGCGGCGGCGAGGAGTCGTTCGGATTCCTGCCGTTCGACAAGGTGCGCGACAAGGACTCCCCCGCCAGCATCTGCCTCATCTGCGAGATTGCCGCCTGGGCACGCGACAACGGCAAGACGCTCTACGACCTGCTCATGGACATCTACGCCGAGTACGGATTCTCGAAGGAGGTGACGATTAACGTCGTACGTCCGGGCAAGACCGGTGCCGACGAGATCAAGCAGATGATGACCAACTTCCGCGAGAACCCGCCGAAGGAGCTGGGCGGCTCGAAGGTCTGCCTGTGGAAGGACTACAAGACGCTCGAGTGGTGCGACGCTCAGGGCAACAAGGGTAAGCTCGACATGCCCGACACGTCGAACGTGCTGCAGTGGTTCTGCGAAGACGGCACGAAGGTCTCCGTGCGCCCCTCTGGCACCGAGCCTAAGATTAAGTTCTACACCGAGGTGAAAGACCCCACCTTCAAGTGCGCCGGCTGCTACGAGCGCTGCACGAAGGCTGCTGAGGAGAAGATTGAGGCACTGAAGAAGGACCTCAACCTGTAGCCATGAGCAAAGTCGCCGACAAGCCACTTGTTACTGTAGGCATTCCTGTCTATAATGTGGAGCCATACGTGGAAAAGTGCCTGAGGTCGGTGCTGGAGCAGACGTATCAGCATCTGGAGGTCGTGATTGTCGACGACCTCGGTTCCGACCGTTCGATGCAGGTCGTGGAGTCTGTGCTCAGTTCACATTCACAAGGCCGCCGGGCGAGAATTGTCCGGCACGAGTCAAACCGAGGCATCGGCGAGGCACGTAACACACTGACAGACTGCGCCCAGGGCAAGTATCTTCTGTTTGTCGACTCTGACGATTATCTTGAGCCCAAGGCCGTTGAGATTCTTCTCAACGAGGCCTTGGCTCTTGATACTGATGCTGTTCTTTCCTCATGCCGTAGGGTTGACTATGCTTCGGGACAGGAGCTGCCGACCTTTGCCTATCAGGCCCGGCAGGAGTTCGTGGGGCGCGATGCCTTTGCAAACTATGTGTGCCAGGACTTGCGCTGGCACGTTGGGGTTAACGCCTGGAACATTCTCTTCAAGGTCGACTTCCTGCGCCGTAACGGGTTACGCTTTGCAGCCCGAAAGGACGAGGACGCCGTTTTTCTGGCCGACTTCTATGCCCATGTTGAACGGGCTGTGGTATTGCCCGACATTACATATAATTATGTGAGTCGTCCGGGGTCTATTATGGGCAACATGGCAAGAGACCGTATTCCTGTTGGTGAAATCAGGGAGCGCTTCAGGGCCGATGCCGTTATGACAAGCCATTGTGAAAGTCTGAAGAACCGTTCGTTCTACGATGTCCACTGTGCTCGTGTCGTCAAGCATAAGTTCCGTGCTGTCTGTGTCGCCCTTCGTCACCGGCGGCGGTTTACGGAGCCTCTTGCAGCCAGCGAAATCAGGCGCGAACTGCGGCATCCGGCCACTCTGCGCCAGATACTGCGTTTCCGCCGTTACCGTTGCTTTCATCTCTTCTTCTATACCCTTAGCAGCCTGCCGTCACGTTTGACGGTGGCGGCCTGTTACTTGACAGGTAAGTTGCTGAGGTGGATTTAGGGGCAGAGCTTTGAGAAGAGTGCCGTCCATTGGTTCATAATGGCTTCTAAGTTGTAGGCTTCTGCCCGTTTGATGCCTTCTGCCGACATTGACTTCCACGTTTGAGGATTCTCAATGATGGTGCAGACCCTGTCAGCAAAGCTCTTGATGTCGCCATCGGCAACGATATAGCCGCTGCGACCGTCGGCAATGATGTCGGCGGGACCGTAACGGCAGTCGAAAGCCACGCAGGGCAGTCCGTGCTTCATAGCCTCGAGGAGCACCAGTCCGAAGCCTTCGAAGCGCGAGGTCATCAGGTAGACACTGCTTTCGGCATAGCAGGCGCTGATGTCGGGGGTGAAGGGGTGGATGTCGGCATTGCAGGGCTGCGCATCGGCGATGGCCTTACGAAGCTCGGACTCCAGTACGCCGGAGCCGTAAATGTCAAGGTGCCAGTCTGGGTGCCGGCGGTTCACCAGCTTCCAGGCTTCAATCAGCCTGTCGAAGCCTTTCTGCCAGTCGAGCCGTCCGACGGCGATGGCCCTTTTGCTGCTGCCGTCGGTGAGTGCTGTGACGTTCATGAACGAATAGTTGGGTATGACTTCTACCCTCCGTGCTTTTCTCCATTCCCATGCATCGCCCTGAGTGAGTGTCACCACGACGTCGGCGTTGCATTCGACGGTATGCAGGTAGAAAGCCCTGTAGATGCGCATGAAGAGTCTTGACAATGCTGTGTGGCTGTAAAGCTGGCCAGACTTTGTGAAAGGTCTGGCTTCGTGCGACTCGACAATCTTGGCAGCCTTTATGTGAAGGCGGCAGACGGTGTCAGCCAGATTATATCCCGGAACAATGATGATGTCCGGGTTAACAGTTTCTACCGCCTCTTTCATAGAGCGTTTCAGCTGTCTGTTCAGCTGCCACTTCACCAAGAGTCTTCTCGGGTATCGGTATCGGTATTGTGAGTGGTATCTGACGTTGAGGCTTATCTGTCTGACTTTGTCGGAGATGTGGTAGACGACGGGTGCGGGTTCGGAAAAGCCGTAACAGACGATGATGGTGACATCGTATCCGTCGAGTCCTGCAAGGTAGTTGGCCTTCTCGGTGATGATGCGCTCGGCGCCGCCTCTGTACGACAGTGAGTCTATGATATAAGCTATTCTCATGTTTTAGGATGATGTGCCATTGTTGCAATTACCCTGCAAAAATAATAATTTTACCGGTAACTGACAAGATTTCCGGACTTTTTCTGCGCTTTTGCCAAAAAATCTTATTACCTTTGCAGACCGTTTATAACAGAGTATTCAGATGATTTCAGTAGAAGGATTAAAGGTGGAATTCGGCGTGAAGCCGTTGTTCTCGGATGCCAGCTTCGTTATCAATACGCGTGACCGCATTGCCTTGGTGGGCAAGAACGGTGCGGGAAAGTCGACACTGCTCAAGATTCTTTGTGGTCAGCAGCGTCCTACGGCGGGGACGGTTGCCGTACCTACGGACGCTACCATCGGCTATCTGCCGCAGGTAATGCGCCTGCAGGACGAGACGACGGTACGTGAAGAGACCCAGAAGGCGTTTGCGAATATTTCCGAGATGAAGTCCCGGGTGGAGCGGCTGGAACGGCAGATGGGCGAGCGCACTGACTATGAAAGCGACGACTACATGCAGCTGGTTGAGCGCTACACGATGGAACATGAGCGGCTGCTGATGATGGGTGCCGACAGTCGCGAGGCTGAGCTGGAGCGCACGCTGACGGGCCTGGGCTTCGCGCGCACCGACTTCGACCGGCCTACGAGTGAGTTCTCCGGCGGCTGGCGTATGCGTATCGAACTGGCTAAGATACTGCTCGAGAAACCCGACGTGCTGCTGTTAGACGAGCCGACGAACCACCTCGACATCGAGTCCATCCAGTGGCTAGAGCAGTTTCTGGCGCAGAGCGCGTCGGCGGTGGTGCTTGTGAGCCACGACCGAGCGTTTATCAATAATGTGTCGAACCGCACGCTGGAAATTTCCTGTGGCCGCGTGATTGACTATAAGGTGAAGTACAACGATTATGTAGTGCTGCGACAGGAGCGTCGCGAGCAGCAGCTGCGGGCCTATGAGAACCAGCAGAAGGAGATTGCCGAGATGAAGGACTTCATAGAGCGCTTCCGATACAAGGCCACGAAGGCCGTGCAGGTGCAGCAGAAGGTGAAGCAGCTGGAGAAGATTGTGCCCATCGAGGTCGACGAGGTCGACAACTCAGCCATGCATCTGAAGTTCCCGCCCTGTCTGCGCTCGGGCGACTACCCGATTATCTGCGACGAGGTGAGGAAAGAGTATAGCCACGTGGTTTTCGACCATGTGAACCTGACCATCAAGCGCGGCGAGAAGGTGGCCTTCGTCGGCAAGAACGGCGAGGGTAAGTCAACCCTTGTGAAGTGCATCATGGGCGAGATTCCCTTCGAGGGCAACTTGAAGGTTGGCCACAACGTCCAGATAGGCTACTTCGCACAGAACCAGGCTCAGCTGCTCGACGAGGGGCTGACCGTGTTCCAGACCATCGATAACGTGGCCCGTGGCGACGTCCGCCTGCGCATCAACGACATTCTGGGAGCCTTCATGTTCGGCGGTGAGAACAACGACAAGAAGGTAAGGGTGCTCAGCGGCGGCGAGCGCAGTCGTCTGGCAATGATACGCCTGCTGCTGGA
>CAMHIS010000057.1 GCA_946185285.1 uncultured Prevotellaceae bacterium | reverse complement strand
TTCACGTTCAGGCAGACGCCCTTGGGCAGTCCCTCCTTCAGCACCCTTTCGGTGATGCTCACCACATACGGGCGCATAGGCTCGAAGTCGGCATCGGCGCTGTGGTCGCACAGCGAGAAGGCCACCGACGGAATGTACTTCATGCAGCCCTCTAATACGATGCCCATCGTTCCGCTGTAGTGGCTGTTCACCGACGAGTTGTCGCCGTGGTTGATGCCGCCGACCACCATGTCGGGTCTGCGGCTCAGTATGTTGTCGAGGGCCATCTTCACGCAGTCCACGGGCGTCCCGTTGCACGACCACACCTCGACGCCTTCCTCCTGTCGCCGCAGGTTCAGCCGCAGCGGAATCTCCGCTGAGAAGGCGCACGAGTAGCCCGACCTTGCCCCGTCGGGGGCGCAGACGACGATGTCGGCCACCGGCCGTAGCATATCCACCAGGCTATTGATGCCTTTGGCCTGATAGCCGTCGTCATTCGAGATAAGTATTAGTGGGCGTTCTGTCATTGTTTCATCTCCGTTTTTTTTAGTTAAGGTGCAAAGTTACACAATTATTTCATATCGCCAAACTTTTACCCCCCTTTTTCTTGCAAGGTTCAGGGAAAAACGCAAAAATCACAGAATAGGCGACTATTTGAGATACGCCACAAACGCCCCTTCTTACCCATTCTGACATAGAAAAGTGTGCGTAAGTTTTGCGGTTTCAACACCTGAACCGGCGCCCCGATTGTTATAATGTGTCGAAAAATGCTAAATTTGCGGGGAAAGTATGTCGTGTCTCATAAAAAATGTGTATCTTTGCAGTCTGTATTGCTTATAATAAGGTAAAAAAGGATTGAAAATGGGAAAAATCATTGCATTAGCCAACCAGAAGGGTGGAGTGGGGAAGACGACGACGACCATCAACCTGGCCGCCTCGCTGGCTACGCTTGAGAAGACAGTGTTGGTCATCGATGCCGACCCACAGGCCAACGCTTCGAGCGGACTGGGCGTGAACATTCAGGAGGTGGACTGCTCCATCTACGAATGTATCATCGACAAGACCGACGTCCGCGATGCCATCTACACCACCGACATTGAGGGGCTTGACATCATTCCGAGCCACATCGACCTGGTAGGTGCCGAGATTGAGATGCTGAACCTGAGCGACCGCGAGCGGGTCATCAAGCAGATACTGGCTCCGATTCAGGACGAATACGACTATATACTGATTGACTGCTCGCCGTCGCTGGGCCTCATCACCGTCAACGCGCTGACGGCCGCCGACTCGGTCATCATCCCCGTGCAGTGCGAGTACTTTGCCTTGGAGGGTATCTCGAAGCTGCTGAACACCATCAAGATTATCAAGTCGAAGCTGAACCCGAAGTTGGAGATTGAGGGCTTCCTGCTGACGATGTACGACTCCCGCCTGCGCCTGGCCAACCAGATTTACGACGAGGTGAAGCGCCACTTCCAGGAGCTGGTCTTCAAGACGGTCATCCAGCGCAACGTGAAGTTGTCGGAGAGTCCGTCGCACGGCTTGCCCGTCATTCTCTACGATGCTGACTCCACTGGCTCCAAGAACCATTTGGCATTAGCGAAGGAAATAATTAATAAGAACAAGTAATGGCTGTAAAAAAGAAATATGCAAATTCGCACGTTCTGGGCCGGGGCCTGGACGACATCGGCAATGGCCGCGGGCTTGATGCCTTGATAGATACATCGGACGTGAAGACCGAGGGGTCGTCGAACCTCAATGAGATTGCCATCGACCAGATAGAGCCCAACCCCGACCAGCCCCGCCGCGAGTTTGACCCGGAGGCACTGGAGGAGCTGGCGGGCAGCATCAAGACCATGGGCATCATCGCCCCCATCACGCTGCGCCAGGTGAGTGAGGGCCGCTACCAGATAATAGCAGGCGAACGCCGCTGGCGTGCCTCGCAGATTGCCGGTCTGAAGACCATTCCGGCCTACATCCGTACCGTCGAGGACGAGAACGTCATGGAGATGGCCTTGGTGGAGAACATCCAGCGTGAGGACCTGAATGCCATCGAGATAGCACTTGCCTACCAGCATCTGGCTGAGACGACGGGCATGACGCAGGCCAGGATTTCGGAGCGTGTCGGCAAGAGCCGTGCCGCCGTCACCAACTATATGCGCCTGCTGAAATTGCCCGCGCAGGTACAGATGGCCTTGAAGGACAAGGAGATAGACATGGGCCATGCCCGTGCTCTGCTGTCGTTGGAGAGCCCAACCCAGCAAATAAAGTTGTTCAAGGAGGTGCAGAAGCAGGGCTTCTCCGTTCGCAAAGTGGAGGAGATGGTCCAGCTGCTGAAGCAGGGCGACGACCTGCAAGGGGCGAAGCGGGCTGCCGGCTCGAAGTCCCAGCTCCCAGGAGAGTATGATGCCTTGCGCCAACGGCTGTCCGACTTCTTCCAGACAAAGGTGCAGATGACCTGCTCGCCGAAGGGTAAGGGTAAAATCAGCATCGCCTTCGAGAATGAGGAGGAGCTGGAGCGGATTATGAACGTGCTGGACGGGAAGAAGTGAGAAGTGAAGAGGTGAGATGATGAAGACGCTTGCGATATTGATAGTTATGGTCTCGACCTGTCTGGGCTGTCTGGCTCAGACGGACTCTACGCGGTATGATTCTGTCGACAGCGATTCCATCTTCGCCATTAGCAGCGACTCGGTGCTGCTGCAGGAACTGGCACCGCTTGATACTGTTGCCCGCAACGACTCTGCCCGGATGGTAGCCAAGCTGACAACCTCTGACGACCTTGTTGCGCAGAGCCGTAAGCCGAAGCGCGACTGGACGACATGGACACCCGACCCGAAGCGTGCACTCTGGCTGGCACTGGTGATTCCCGGCGGCGGACAGATCTACAACCGCAAGTACTGGAAGCTGCCCATCGTCTACGGCGGCTTCATGGGCTGTGTCTATGCGCTGACGTGGAACAATACCATGTACAAGGACTACTCCCAGGCTTATCTCGACATCATGGACGACGACCCCAACACGGCCAGCTACATGAAGTTCATGCACCTGGGCCGCGTGATTGACGACTCGAATATAGATCGCTACAAGACGGTCTTCAAGAAGCGTAAGGACAAGTACCGCCGCTGGCGCGACCTGAGCTTCTTCGTGATGGTGGGCATCTATGCCGTGAGCGTCATCGATGCTTACGTTGACGCCGAGCTTTCGGTGTTCGACATCTCAAGGGACCTGAGCCTGAAGGTACAGCCGACGGTCATCGGCAATCCGCTGTCCAACAATCCCATCTACGCCTCTTCGTTAGGTGTGAACTGCCAACTGAACTTTTAACAAGATTGAAGTATGAAGAAATACCTGTTACTGCTTGCAATGATATTTGCCTCGGCCAGTGCTATGATGGCTCAGGACGTCTTTGACTTTGACGACGAAGACGAGGAAGAGGAAGAAGAAATCGAGATGACCGAGGACGAGGTGATGGTGACCGACCAGGAAGGCAACGAGGAAGTGATAGACTTTCCCGAGGCCATGACCTACGACCTGGACTCGCTGATGAATCTCTATATGTCGAAAACCTATCTCAGCGAGGACGGCGACTGCCAGACGGCGGCCGAGAACCCGACCTTCGACCGCGAAGTCTACTTGGAGCGCCTCAAGCGGATGCCGACGATTATGGAGATGCCCTACAACGAAGTGGTACAGAAGTTCATCGACCGCTATAGCGGCCGCCTGCGCCACTCGGTGAGCTATATGCTCGGTGCTTGCAACTTCTATATGCCCATCTTCGAGGAGGCTCTCGAAGCCTACGGACTGCCGTTGGAGCTGAAGTACCTGCCCGTCATCGAGTCGGCCCTCAACCCGAAAGCCGTCTCGCGCGTCGGCGCTACCGGTCTGTGGCAGTTTATGCTGGTCACCGGCAAGCAGTACGGACTTGAGGTGAACTCACTGGTCGACGAGCGTCGCGACCCCGTCAAGGCCAGCTATGCCGCCGCCCACTACCTGAGTGACCTTTACAAGGTGTTCGGCGACTGGAGCCTGGTCATCGCCTCCTACAACTGTGGCCCGGGCAACATCAACAAGGCCATCCACCGTGCCGGCGGTGTCAAGGACTATTGGCAGATCTATCCCTATCTGCCGCGCGAGACGCGAGGCTATGTGCCTGCCTTTATCGCCGCCAACTACGTCATGACCTATTATTCGGCCCACAACATCTGTGCCCTGCGTACCAAGCTGCCGCTGAAGACCGACACCGTCGTCGTCAACCGCAACGTACACCTGCAGCAGATTGCCGCCGTGCTCGACCTCGACATTGATATGCTGCGCACGCTCAATCCCGAGTACCGCCGCGACGTCGTGCCCGGACTCACCAAGCCGTCGGCCATCAAACTGTCGCAGAACGATGTCACGCGCTTCATCGACAATCAGGACTCCATCTACAACTACAACGCCAGCGAACTGCTGAGCAAGCGCGACGAGGTGGCCGTCCCTGACGACCTGCCCACGTTCTCAACGTATAAGAAGGCGAAGAAAGGCCGTAAGGCTACCGTCCGCAAGGGCCGTAAGGCCAAGGCAACCAAGGCCACCGTCCGCAAGGGCCGCAAGGCTACGGCCGCCAAGAGCCGCAAGACAGCCGCCAAGAGCCGCAAGACAGCCGCCAAAAGCCGCAAGACAGCCGCCAAGCCGAAGGCCAAGGCGACGAAAGCCAAGAAGAGTACTGCCCGTAAGAAGCGCAGATAATAATTTTGAGGAGGAAAACTATGGATGAAGAAGAGAAAAAACGCGAACAGGCTGACGACGAGCTAATAAACGGCGCGTTTGAGACGCTCCTGAAAAGCTACCTGTCAACACGCCACCGCAAGAAGGTAGACCTGATTACAAAAGCCTACAACTTTGCACGCCAGGCTCACAAAGGCGTGCGTCGCCTGTCGGGCGAACCCTATATCATGCACCCCATCGCCGTGGCGCAGATAGCGTGCTCGGAGATAGGCCTCGGCTCCACCAGCATCTGCTCGGCACTGCTGCACGACGTGGTCGAGGACACCGACTATACCGTCGAGGATATTGAGAACATCTTCGGACCGAAGATTGCCCAGATTGTCGACGGACTGACCAAAATCTCAGGCGGTATCTTCGGCGAGCAGGCCTCGGCGCAGGCCGAGAACTTCAAGAAGCTGCTCCTGACGATGAGCGACGACATCCGTGTCATCCTTATCAAGATGGCCGACCGCCTGCACAACATGCGCACCCTGGAGTCGCAGCCACCCAACAAGCAGTACAAGATTGCCGGCGAAACGCTGTACATCTATGCGCCGCTGGCTCACCGCTTAGGACTCTATAAGATTAAGTCGGAGCTTGAGAATCTCAGCTTCCGCTTTGAACATCCCGAGGAGTTCGCAAGCATCAAGGCCAAGCTGGCATCGACGGAGGCCTCGCGCCATGATTTGTTCGACGAGTTCATCGTGCCCATCGAGGAAGAACTGCAGAAGATGGGCTTCCAGTATAATATTAAGGAGCGCGTGAAGACGCCGTACTCCATCTGGACCAAGATGCAGAACAAGCACGTGGCCTTCGAGGATATCTACGACATACTGGCCGTGCGCATCATCTTCAAGCCCCGCAGCCATGAAGAGGAGGAAAACGAGTGCTTCAACATCTACCTTGCCATCTCCAGGATTTACAAGAGCCATCCCGACCGCCTGCGCGACTGGATTAGCCACCCGAAGGCCAACGGCTATCAGGCCCTGCACGTCACGCTGATGTCCAATCAGGGACGGTGGATTGAGGTGCAGATCCGCAGTGAGCGCATGGACGAGATTGACGAGCAGGGACTGGCCGCCCACTGGAAATACAAGGACGGCGACGAAGAAGAGGAGTACACCGAGGACGAGACTGTTCTGAACGAATGGCTGCAGACCATCAAGGAAGTCCTTGACGACCCCCAGCCCGACGCCATGGATTTCCTCGATGCCATCAAGCTGAACCTCTTTGCCTCCGAGATTTTCGTCTTTACGCCGAAGGGCGAAATCAAGACCATGCCCGCAGGCTGTACGGCCCTCGACTTCGCGTTCTCCATCCACACATTCCTCGGCAGCCACTGCATCGGTGCCAAGGTGAACCACAAGCTCGTGCCCTTGAGCCACAAGCTGCAGAGTGGCGACCAGGTGGAGATACTGTCATCGAAGTCGCAGCATGTGGAGCCTTCGTGGATTAACTATGTCAGTACGGCTAAGGCCAGGAACAAGATTCAGGCCATCCTGCGCCGTCAGAGCCGCGACGTGCAGAAACGGGGTGAGGAACTGCTCGCGTCGTGGCTGCAGGGGCACGGCCACGAGTACTCTGTCGTCGTGGCCGACCGACTGGCCGAGTACCACGACTACAAGCGGCGCGACGACTTCTTCCAGGCCCTTGGCACAAAGACCGTCATCCTGGGCGAAAAAGACCTCGACGAGCTGGCTGGCAAGAACAAGAAGAAACAGTCTTCCGGAGGATGGCTCAAGTATGTGCCCTTCGTCAAGACCAAGAAACAGGAGGAAGACCCCGAGGCCGAACTCTTCGTCGTGCCCGAGAAGTTCAACCGCAAGAAACCCATCTACATCAATGAGCAGACCATCCGCCAGTATCTGTTCCCGACGTGCTGCCACCCCATTCCCGGCGACGATGCCCTGGGCTACATCACCAATAAGAACCAGATAGAAATCCATAAGCGCTCCTGTCCCGTGGCTGCCCGTCTGAAGTCGGCTTTCGGCAATCGCATCCTCGATGCCAAGTGGGACATGCACAAGCAGCTGTTCTTCATTGCCACCATCCGCATCAGCGGTATCGACCGTGTCGGCCTGCTCAACGAGATTACCCAGATTATCTCGGCACAGATGAGCGTCAACATCCGCAACCTGAACATCACCTGCGACGGCGGTATGTTCGACGGTACCCTCGAGCTGCGCGTCCACGACCGCGAGGACGTCCACAAAATCATTGATAACCTGAAGAAAGTGGATGACCTCAAGGAAATCTCCGAAATCGTATAACCCCATGAACAAACTACTAACAACCCTCATCGCCCTCAGTTCGCTGTGCTGCGGCACCGCCGCAGCCAACTACGACAACCCCGACACCCTCGTCGTGGCCCGCGACGGCACCGGACAGTTCCGCACCATCACCGAGGCCGTCGAAGTCTGCCGAGCCTTCATGGACTACCATAAGGTCATCTATATTAAGAAAGGTACGTACAAGGAGAAGCTCATCATTCCCCAGTGGCTGCAGAACATCGAACTCTGCGGCGAGGACCGCGACCTGACCGTCATCACCTACGACGACCACGCCAACATCACCATGGACGGTAGCTACTGGCCCAAGCAGCTGAAAGATCAGCTCCTGGCCATGGGCGACCGCCCGAAACTGGGCACCTTCCGCTCGTTCACCGTGCGCATCGACGCCAACGACATCACGCTGAAGAACCTCACCATCGAGAACAACGCCGCCCGACTGGGTCAGGCCGTTGCCCTTCACACGCAGGGCGACCGGCTCAAGTTCCTCAACTGCCGCTTCTTAGGCAATCAGGACACCGTCTATACCGGTATGCCCCACACCCGTCTCTGGTTCAGCGACTGCTACATCGAGGGTACCACCGACTTCATCTTCGGCCCCTCGACGGCCTGGTTCGAGCACTGCACCATCTACTGCAAGATCAACAGCTACATCACAGCCGCCTCCACACCGCAGGATGCTGAGTTCGGCTATGTGTTCAACAACTGCACGGTGGCGATGGCTCCCGAAGCTACGAAGGTCTACCTTGGCCGCCCCTGGCGCGACTATGGCTACACCCTCTTCATGAACTGCGAGCTGCCCGCCCAGATACGTCCCGAAGGCTGGCACCACTGGGTGAAGCACCGCGAGCAGACCGCCCGCTACATGGAGTACAACAACCGTGGACCCGGTGCCGCCACCAACCAGCGCGTCGCCTGGAGCCGCCAGCTCACCAAGAAGGAGGCCCAGCAGATTACCCCCGAGCGCGTATTCACCAACAAAAACGAATGGACACCTGTCATCAAATGAACATCCAGGAATTGCTCAATCGCACCGACCGCTTTGCTGCCAATGCCGGTTGCAGAATAACAGAAGTAGACGCCGAACATGCCATTGCCGAGATGACCGTGACGGCAGACCACCTGAATGGAGGAAATGTCTGTCAGGGCGGTGCTTTGTTCACATTGGCCGACCTGGCCATTGCTGCCCTGATGAACTATCGGGGCCAACTCACGTTCGGCATCGGCAACAGCATCATGTATGTGTCAAGTGCCAAAGAGGGCGACCAACTGCGCGCCGAAGCCGTCAGCGTGGCCGACCACCCCAAGATTCCATCTGTCGAGGTGCGCGTGACGAACCAGGAAGGCCGCCTCATCTGCCACGTCACGGGAATGGGCTATCGCAAGGCTATCGCTTTGCAATAAGGCAATGCCTCTTACACCTGGAACTTAACCGTCTGATTATCGGATAAATGACTTTCAGAAGTTTCGGTGATTAGTGAGGCAAGAAGCCCCCTCGACCGCGTGCTTATCCACGCTCCCGGACAGATAAAGGCGGTTATCTCCCATAAAGATAACCGCCCTAGTTCAGTCAGTTGCTGTATCACAAAAGCAATTAAATAGTGACTTGCGCCCATTGCCGTGACACCAGCTATAGTCTTTGCGTTATCTATGTTGTCAGAATCATAACCACTCGCAGCGCCATAAACCCTAATCGGTCATTAGGATAGAAAGAGCCTCAATTCTGCCGTCAATCTCACAAATATGAGAATTATAAATCCGTCACATCCGTCACATCCACGTAAACAACAGACAATCAAGCGGATACGTGGTAACGGATGATGGTGGCGGATGACGGATGCACTGCGCATTCCCGTGCGCCAAGTCTCTGTGCCTAATGTTCACGTGCGTTGAATCATCGTTCACCGCACGTGCATCATTACAGTCGTCGGAGCATATAGCCATCCGTCACCCGTCACCATCATCCGTCACCACGTAACGCACTCAGCATGAAGCAGATAGGGCGAAGGTGACGGATTGACGGATAAAAACCGTGTTGAACAGTGTTTTTACGTGCCTAAGACTTCTAATGACCGTTTTGGGATAAATTGAAATGGTATTGACCATAGTAAAACGTTCTTTCAGGTAATCAGCTACGGCACCTGCAAGACTTACATGAACAAGAAGAAATATTTGTGCTCCACTATGTTTTAGGAATGGAGACTACAACTTCAGTTAAATTCTGTTAATTGTCGGGCCTGTTGTGCAAGGATTCTGTGATTGTGCGTTTAGTCAGTAAAGAGTCTAACAAAAACAAGAAAAAAGAATGAAACAGAAAAGACATTATTCGGTTATTGCCAGCCTGATGCTGCTGGCAGGCTTGTCATTAGCCACACTGACAACGTCGTGTAGCAAGGATGGCGGTGAAGAGAGAGACGGGGCTATGAGTGCGTTGGAACCAGGAACAGGCTACAGCTTGTCTGGCGGTGATAAAAACGGTGCTGCCCACGGTGGTACCGGTTTGGACGGTTTCTCTGGTGAAAGTGGTATGGGCGGCGAGTACAGCGAAATGCAGGGCGGCAACAGCGAAGCAGGCATCGTGACTGCTGCCGAATGGAACGACCTGGTGCACTGGGATTTCTGGGCCGAGCTGCTGCAGAAGGAAGACTTCAAGGACAAGAGCGACTACTGGAAGTTCTATACGGACAACCGCGTAGCCGTGAAGGTGACCGACAAGAGCGGCAACCCCTGCATCGGCAGCCACGTCGCACTGGTAAGAGAGAAAAATGGCAGCAGGTCTACAGTATGGGAGACCATCACCGACAACCACGGACAGGCTGAGTGCTGGATAGGACTCTTCCAGCGCGAAAACGTGAGTGTCGAGGAACTGCGCATCACCATCGAAGGAGAGCTGATGGACGGACATCCGCAGGTGAGCAGCCTCGGACAGGGGGGCAACGTGGCGCTGAACAGCTACGCCGTCGCATCGCCGTCGCCCGCCAACAGCCGGGCAGACATCGCCTTCATCGTCGATGCCACCGGCTCAATGTCCGACGAGATTGACTTTCTGAAGAGCGACCTGACCGACATCATCAGCAAGGTGGCGGAAGTGCGCCCGTCGCTGACCATGCGCACGGCAGCCCTCTTCTACCGCGACAAGGGCGACGAGTACCTGACGCGTCATTCCGACTTCTCGGAGAATCTCGCCACCACCACGGCGTTCATCGGCGAACAGCGTGCCGACGGCGGCGGCGACTACCCTGAGGCCGTACATACGGCACTCGAGGAAATGCTCCAGAACCTGTCGTGGGATGCTAATGCCCGCACACGCCTCGCCTTCCTTATTCTCGATGCACCGCCCCACTATCAGAGCGACATCATCGGCTCGCTACAGAAGTCCGTCGCCACAGCCGCCCGCTCAGGCATCCGACTGATACCCGTCACGGCCAGCGGCATCGACAAGAACACGGAGTTCCTGATGCGCTTCTTTGCCATCGCTACCGGCGGCACCTACGTCTTCATAACCAACGACAGCGGTGTGGGTGACAGTCACATCGAGGCATCGGTGGGCGACCACGAGGTAGAGCTGCTCAACAGCCTCATCATCCGCCTTATCGGTTACTATACTGAGTAAGTCGGTGCTACAGATGTTTCCGGAAGAACTGGAGCACGCGCTCCTGGGCCTTCCGGGGACAACTGTGGGGCATGTCCCAGATTTCCGTCTCCAAGCGGTCGTCGGCATTCTGGCTTTTCCAGACGTCGTGCATGATACGGAAGGCCTTTTCCACTCCGGCGACGGGGAAGAGCTTGTCCTGCGAACCGTTGATGAAGAGCATGGCCTTGGGACAGGCAATCGAAGCCACATGCGGATAGTCGAGCCAGCGGCGCAGGCCAGGGAAGCAGTTGGCAAAGCCGCCATTCTCGGTGCGGCTGTATTTGAACGACATCTGTTCGTCGGTGGTTGTGAGCCAGCAGATGGCGGCTCCGGCTTTGATGCGGTCGCTGAGGGCTGAGAGCATCCAGGCGCGGTAGGCACCCATCGAGCAGCCCATGCATCCGATGCGGTTGGGGTCTACCTCGGGCATCTGGGCCAGGAACTCCGTACCGCTGATGTCGTCGTAGGTCATATAGGCGGAGAGGTCGATGCCGTACATCATCATATTGCCGGCAATCATGTCGTAGCGGTCGCGGCGCGGCCCTTCCTGCTGTCCGCGCTCGCCCCACATCGGGGCGTCGGCCGCGAAGACCACATAGCCGTTGCGCGCTAAGTAGTCGCCAACGAACTGGCCTTCATAGAGCGAGGCGGCCCACTCGTCGGCATCCTTGACGACCGTGGAGTCCTCGCAGGCCAGCGGGCGTATCATCTTTTCTTTGCCGATGAAGAGGTGGGCGCCGTGGTCGTGCAGGGCGTTGATGGCGGGGAACGGGCCCGGGCCGTCGGGGATGAGCACGTAGGCGGGAACGGTGTAGTAGCGCGAGAGGCGGATTTCGAGTTTCAGGGCGCGGTAGCCGTCGCGCTGCTCCTTGGCTAAGACGGTTGGCTGCGGCACCGCCGCAGCAGAGCCAACAGCGGGAGAGGGCGCAGGAGAGCCGGCGGGCGGTGGGGGCGGGGCGAGCATACAGTCGAGGACTTTCTGGCGGGCGGCGTTGCGCCACTCGGTGAAGTCGGTGATGGGGCTGTTGCCCCAGGCCATAGGGTAGGTGAGGTCTTTCAGTAGTGAGTCGGCGTAGACGGGCAGGTTTCGGCTGAATTCAAACTTACTGCGTTTTTGCGCAACGGCGCAAAAACCAGCAGCCAACAGCCAACAGCCTAACGCCAACAGCAACCGCTTCATTGCAGGAATTCCATTTGGCGCTTCAGGGCCTGCAGCTCATCGCGCACAACGATGAGGCGGCTGAGCACGTCGGCAGTCTTGTCGGCACCCTGCCGGTTGTTGTTGATGATTTTCTTGGCGGCAGCCAGCTTAAAGCCGCGCACCTTCACCAGGTTGTGGATGAGTTTGATTTGCTCGATGTCCTTATCCTGATACTGGCGTACCTTGGCCGGTCCCGTTGTCTTTGGCTTCAGTATGGGGAACTCCGTCTCCCAGTAGCGCAGGGTACTCTCGTTCAGACCGAACATCTCGGCCACCTCTTTAATGCTGTAGTACAGTTTCTGTGGTTTATACTCGTTCAATGCCATAATTGCTGATGTTGTCTTTACGGTTTGCAAAGATAGGCAAAATAATCGAAACAGAAGAATAATTCCGGCGTTTTTTAGCGAAAAAATGTGGCGGCCCTTCTTCAGCGAGTAAAGTTAAGGCGCAGTCCCAACTGCAGGCTCAGGTTCAGGGGCTTCTCTTTGAAGAAGTTCTGCAGGCGGCTGCCGTTGTCGGGATAGTAGCTCAGTCCCGGCTCTGCGTAGAGTCCCAATTGTGGTATGATGTCATACTGCACGCCGACGCTGCCCGACAACGACCACTGCATACGGTCTTTATCCAGTTTCTGTGTCACGCCTTCAGTCTTGAGGCGCGTCTTGACGTTCCAGTAGGCCAGCGCCCCTGCTGAGACATAGGCACGGAAGCCCCTCTGCGCCCAAAGCTGATAGTTCACGCTGACGGGTATGCCGATGTAGTGGAGCGTCTGCTCGCGCTGTATCTGCGTGTTGCGTATCACCTGGGTGAAGTCGGAAGTCAGTTTCGTGTAGACCACGCCTGAGGTCAGCGACAGCCGTTCGGTGAGCGGGTAGCTCAGCGTCAGGCCGTAGGTGATGGGACGGTGGTGATGCTGCCGCTCTTCGTAGCCTGTCAGGTAGATAGGCTCGCTACTGCGTGTCGCCGTTGCATAGCTGTTCTCGTAGACTTTCCGGAACTGGTTGGCCATTTCCTCGGCCATCAGCACACCGTTGCTGCTGCTCTGGCTGTTGAGGCCGTTCGTTGCATACAGCCCAAGGGTTAGCGGCTGTTTCGTGGTTGTGCCAGCCGACATAGCCGTCTGGCGCTCTAATTCGCGGACAATCGCCTGTTCAGCCTCAATCACGTTGCTGGTCGTATCTGGCTCACTGCTGGTCGTCTCTGGCTCACTGCTGGTTGTCTCTGGCTCACTGCTGGTCGTCTCTGGCTCACTGCTGGCAGGCCGGTTACCCTCCTGCGCAGTCTCATTCCCGACCTTTGGTTGCCTATCCGTCGCCTTTCCCATCCCTTCAAGGGGCGGGGTTGGGGCCTGTAATATCTTCGCCACCTGTTCAGCAGTGTCTTGTGTGCGGTCTGATGAGGTTATAGACGCCTCCTCCGACATCCCCCTGCGGGGGGAATTGCTGGAAGATTCCCACAGCATATACCCGCCGCCAATCATCAGCGCCGCCACTGCCGCTGCCGCCGCCCATCGCTGCAAGGCCACGAAACGGGACTTACGGGGCGCGGGGAGGGCAGCCTCAATGTCTGCCCACAAGTCGTCTGGAGGAGCTACTTCGTGCCCCGCCAGCTTGTCGTGCAGTTGTTGTGTCCACTTATCCTGTTTCATGTTCCTTGTTTATTTAAGTATTCCCTGATAATCTTTGCCAACATCTTCTTCGCTCGGAAGAACAATGAGGAGGAGGTGCTCTCCTTGATACCCAAGAGCCGGGCAATCTCGCGGTGGGACCGCTCCTCGAAGACGTAGAGATTGAGCACCGTGCGGTAGTTCGCGGGCAGACGGCCTATCATCTCAGTCAGCGCGTCGGGCGGCACTCCGCCGATGTCAGGCTCCTCAGGATCGTCAGGCTCGTCGGGAATGGTGTCGACCGTCGTAAACCGCTGGTGCTGCCGCAGGTAGTCCACGGAGCGGTTGCTGACGATGCGCCCCACCCACGACTTCAGCGACCCTTCGCCGTGATAGTTGAACTGGCTGATGCTGGTGAGGATTCGCACGAAGCTGTCCTGCATCACGTCGCGCACCTCGTCGCGGTCGGGTACGTATCGCAGCCCGACGGCCATGGCATAGCCGGCGTAGCGGTCGTAAAGCCGCCGCAGGGCCGCCCGTTCCCCGCCCTCTATCGCTTCAAGCAGCTGACGTTCTGTCTCCACCGTCGTGGTTATCTGATGCGTTCTGTTGTGTTATAGTATAATGTGATGGGGGGTGTCGAGATAAATTGCTCTTTGAAATTCTCGGTGTTGGTGACACAGAATCCGTTGACGGTGATGGCTATTGTCCACCCCATCGTGTCAGACCTCCTGATAGCACTGCCTTTGTCGGAGGAGAGCAACTCGACGTGGTATTTAGTGCCATTGACTGTAACGAGGAAGTACGCCGGCCTGTAGACTGTCGTTCCGTTGTTCACTGACGCTTTGGCACTGAAGTAGGAGAACACAGCCTCATCGGTATAGCCTTGGTCTTTTATTTCTATTGCTGTGGGTAGCCCCAGAGGCTTGATTTCCGAAGCTTTCACTCCGTCTGTTTCGGAATAATAGCTTAAGGCATTTTCTGCGCCACTCTGACTGAAACAGAGATGCGTCAGAAAAGTTTCTGGTAGCCTGACACTAAGCACGTCTGTCACATCCAGCCGCGCCGTGTCCACCACTTGCTGGTTGACCGTCCACTCACCGTTGTATGATGCCAACGCCCAAGTAGGAGATGCACTTAAATTACTCATCGCACCAGAGAGTTCCCCATCGCTACCATCCGAGCATGCCGTCACCATCAGCGCACTTATCGCCATGATGGTTACGAACCATATCGTTCTTCCAGTTCTTTTCATACCTTTTTTTATTATCTTTTTCTATTATAACGCAGAAACTTCAAAATCTTGCACTTCGGGAGCAACTTTTTTGCTTTTAACACTTTTTTTGCTTCTTACATGCAGGATTTCCGGCCTATTATCGTTATATAGACAGATAATAAACGAAAATGTTATGAAAAAGAGTATGAAAGGAGCCATCGCCCTTGCAATGATGGCAATGACAGTAGTGACGGGATGCAGTAGCGATAGCGACAGCCAGGAGCCGACGGTCAACATCGACCCTGTAGAGCCTCCCTCGAGTTTTGAACTGACCCGCGCTGAGCAGGAGATGGTGAACGAGAGCAACGACTTTGCCTTCAACCTGTTTCGCGAGGTGCAGGATGGGGTGAAGAGCCAGATTGTCTCGCCCATCAGCATCACCTACGCCCTCGGTATGCTGAACAACGGCGCCGCCGGCGAGACGCAGGCACAGATTAACGAGGTGTTGGGCTTCGGCGACACTGGGGCCGACGGCATCAATGCTTTCTGCTATAAGATGCTGAACATGGCATCGACCCTCGACCCGCTGACGAAGGTGATGATAGCCAACACCATCTACATGAACAAGGGTTATGAGCTGCAGACGGAGTTTGTGAAGAAGGCAAATACTTTCTATAACGCCGAGCCAGAGACCCGCGACTTCCACGACGGCAAGACCCGCGACGTCATCAACAAGTGGGGCAGCGACCACACGGAGGGGATGATTGAGGAAGCGCTGAAGGAAGATGAGTTCGACCCCGATGTCGTCAGCTATCTGCTCAACGCCATCTACTTCAAGGGCAGTTGGAAGAAGAAGTTCGACAAGGCGCAGACAATGAAAGAAGCTTTTGAGCATGCAGGCGATACGGAAGAGATGACCTACGCCGATATGATGCACCAGACGACCAACTTCGAATATGCCGAGACCGACGATTGCCAGGCTCTGCGCCTGCCCTACGGTAATGGCTCGTTCCAGATGACGGTGTTACTGCCGAAGGGCAAGACAAACGCCCTGCCCAAGGTGCCTACTGCCGAGGAGTGGCAGACGCTGAACGAGCAGATGGACTCCACACTTGTCGATGTATGGCTGCCCCGCTTCGAGACCGATACCGACATTGACCTGAAGCCCATTATGACCAAGCTCGGTATGCCCGATGCCTTTAATCCATTTAAGGCCGATTTCCGCAATTTCTGCAACGTGTCAACATATATCGACTTAATGAAGCAAGTGGCCAAGATTAAAGTCGACGAGGAGGGCACTGAGGCGGCTGCCGTTACCGTTATCGGAATGGTAAAGACATCTATTGGACCAAAACCCCAATCTGTCACCTTCCGAGCCGACCACCCGTTCCTCTATGTCATCAGCGAGAAGAAGACGGGTGCCGTCCTGTTCATTGGCCAGTACACAGGCTATGAGTGAAGAATAGACTGATATCGATGAAAAGTAAAGGGCGAAGCGCGATTTTTTTCACGCTTCGCCCTTCGCTTTTCACTTTTTTTTTGTACCTTTGCACGCAAATTTGTAAATCGTAAATAATATGTTGACAGCAAAAGAGATTCGCGACTCGTTCAAGCAGTTTTTCGAGTCGAAACAGCACGCTATCGTTCCGTCGGCCCCGATGGTCATCAAGGATGACCCCACGCTGATGTTCACGAACGCAGGTATGAACCAGTGGAAGGATATTATATTAGGTACGCGCGACCCGGAGCCGCGCCGTCGTGCGGACACCCAGAAGTGCCTGCGCGTCAGCGGTAAGCACAACGACCTGGAGGAGGTGGGCCACGACACCTACCACCACACCATGTTCGAGATGCTCGGCAACTGGTCGTTTGGCGACTACTTCAAGGAGGGCGCCATCGACATGGCCTGGGAGTATCTGGTCGACGTGCTGAAGCTGAACCCTGAGGACCTCTATGTCACCGTCTTCGAGGGCGACCCGAAGGAGGGACTCGAGCGCGACGACGAGGCTGCCGGCTACTGGCTGAAGCACGTGCCCGCCGACCACA
>CAMHIS010000056.1 GCA_946185285.1 uncultured Prevotellaceae bacterium | reverse complement strand
CGGGGACCCACGCATTACGAATGCGTTGCTCTACCAACTGAGCCATATCGGCAACCTTCGTTTTGCTTTGTACACCCGCAGGGGCTCGAACCCTGGACACCCTGATTAAGAGTCAGGTGCTCTACCAACTGAGCTACGGGTGCATCCGTTTTTTCTGTCTCAAAAAGAAAAGAGGTATCCCTCTCAATGTGTACACCCGCAGGGGCTCGAACCCTGGACACCCTGATTAAGAGTCAGGTGCTCTACCAACTGAGCTACGGGTGCATCCGCTGTTTCGCGATTTGCGGGTGCAAAGGTACACATTTTATTTCAAGTGACCAAACTTTTTAAGATATTTTTTGAAGTCATTGAAATCTTTCGTCATGGGCACGCTCTTTTTCTCGCCGCGCATGAAGGCTGCAAGGCGGTCGGGTATCTCGACATCGATGCCCAGAATCTCGTCAACCTTCTCCTTGAACTTGGCAGGATGGGCGGTTTCGCAGAACACGCCGACCTCGCCTTCCTGCAGTCCGTCGACCAAGGCCTGATAGCCGCAGGCGCCGTGTGGGTCGAGTATGTAGCCGGTCTCGTCGTAGCACTGTCGCATGGTCTGCCTGATTTGTTCGTCGTTGTAGGTGGCACCGCTTATCAGCGACGTGATGCGCTCGTGGCTCTTGCCGTAGAGGTCGTATATGCGTGCGAAGTTTGACGGGTCGCCCACGTCCATGGCATTGGCCAGTGTCTGCACAGAGGGTTTGGGCTCGTACTTGCCCGTCAGCAGATATTTGTAGAAGATATCGTTGGCATTGTTGGCGGCGATGAACCGTTTGACGGGCAGTCCCATGGCGTGGCCGAAGAGTGCGGCGCAGATGTTGCCGAAGTTACCGCTGGGCACGCACATGACGAACTGATCGGCCTTGCCCAAAGCCTTCATCCTGGCGTAGGCGTTGAAATAGTAGAAAGCCTGTGGCAGGAAGCGGGCCACGTTGATGGAGTTGGCCGACGTCAGCTTCATGCGCTGGTTCAGCTCCTCGTCCATGAAGGCCGACTTCACCAGGCGCTGGCAGTCGTCAAACACACCGTCGACCTCGATGGCGGTGATGTTCTGGCCAAGCGTCGTGAACTGGCACTCCTGTATGGGGCTGACTTTTCCTTTCGGGTAGAGCACGTAGACGTGGATGCCGTCGACACCGAGGAAACCGTTGGCAACGGCAGAACCCGTGTCGCCACTTGTGGCAACGAGCACGTTGACCATCTCATGCTGTCCCTCCATTCTGATGAAGTACTGTAGCAGTCGGGCCATGAAACGTGCGCCCACATCCTTGAAAGCCAGTGTGGGACCGTGGAACAGCTCGAGGGCGTAGATGTTTTCCTTTACCTTCACGACAGGGCAGTCAAACTGCAACGTGTCATACACAAGGTCCTTCAATGCGTCGAGGTCCACGTCCTCGCCGAAGAAGGCGCTGGCCACGTTGTAGGCAATGTCCTGGAACTTCATTTCGGGCATGTCGTCGAAGAATGCCTTCGGCAGCTTGTTGATACGTTCCGGCATATAGAGTCCTCGGTCCTCAGCCAGTCCTTTTACCACCGCCTTTTTCAGGTCGGCCATGGGCGCTTGCCCGTTAGTGCTGTAGTATTTCATACTTTTTCTCTTTTCCAAATTTGGATGCAAAGGTACGAAAAAAAAGACAAGAGCGCGCATAACCAGGCCAAAAATACGTTGAAACCCCTGCACTTTCCCCTTTTTTACTAAAATAAGACCACAAAACCATTTCTTTTTTGTACATTTGCACCGACTAAATGATAATCAGATGATGACGAAGCCTGCTGACAGGTGTTGGAGAACATGAAAAGTCCTGCTATGTGCGTAGCAGGACTGTACATCACTGACGGACGTAAGATTGTCGTCAGGTAATTCTTAGTAATCGAAGATGCCGAACTCGCTGCAGATGGTCAGTGAGCGCGGACCTTCCTCGATGAGACCTACCACCTGCGCATCGATGTTGAACGACTTCGAGATGCTGATGACATCCTCGGCCACTTCCGGCCGGACGTAGATTTCCATACGGTGGCCCATGTTGAACACTTGGTACATCTCGCGCCAGTCGGTGCCTGAGCAGTCGTGGATGGCGCGGAACAACGGCGGAACGGGGAACAAGTTGTCCTTGACGACGCGGCAGTTGTCGGCTACAAAGTGGAGCACCTTGGTCTGGGCGCCGCCCGTGCAGTGGACCATTCCGTGGATTTCGGGGCGCATCTCGTCAAGAACCTGCTTGATGACAGGAGCGTAGGTGCGGGTGGGGGAGAGAACGAGCTGGCCGGCATTGACGGGGGATCCGTCGACAGCATCCGTCAGCTTGTACCTGCCGCTGTAGACGAGTTCGTCGGGGACGGCGTGGTCGAAGCTCTCAGGGTAACGCTCAGCCAGGTATTTGGCAAACACGTCGTGGCGTGCGGAGGTGAGTCCGTTGCTGCCCATGCCGCCGTTATAGCGCTTTTCGTAGGTGGCCTGTCCGGTGCTGGAGAGACCAACGATGACGTCGCCGGGGCGTATGTTGGCATTGTCGATGACGTCGGCACGCCTCATACGACAGGTGACTGTGGAGTCGACGATGATGGTTCGCACGAGGTCGCCTACGTCGGCCGTTTCGCCTCCGGTCGGCCAGATGCCGATGCCCATGTCGCGCAATTCCTGCAGTAGCTCGTCGGTACCGTTGATGATGGCTGAGATGACCTCGCCGGGGACGAGCATCTTATTGCGCCCGATGGTTGAGCTGACGAGAATGTTGTCGACAGCACCCACACAGAGCAGGTCGTCGGTGTTCATCACGATGGCATCCTGCGCAATGCCCTTCCAGACACTGAGGTCGCCCGTTTCGCGCCAGTACATATAGGCCAGGCTCGACTTCGTGCCAGCGCCGTCGGCATGCATGATGTTACAGTACTCAGGGTCGCCGCCCAAGATGTCGGGTATGATTTTGCAGAAGGCCTGTGGATAGAGCCCTTTGTCGATGTTCTTGATGGCGTTGTGTACGTCTTCTTTGGCGGCCGATACGCCGCGCTGCATATATCTGTTGTCCATAATTATCAATTGTCAATTCTCAATTGTCCATTATTTCTCGTGCCAGAACTCCCACGACGCGAAAGCCTGCAGGAGCAGCATCTCGAGTCCATTCTTCACCTCGGCCCCCCTTTCACGGCCTTTTTTCATGAAGAGCGTCTCGTCGGGGTTGTAAATCAGGTCGTAGAGGATGTTGTGGTAGTCCATCGCCTCGTAGGGCAGTTCCGGACACTCCTCGGTTTGGGGGTACATACCCAATGGCGTACAGTTGATGATGACGTTGTACTCGCGGATGACCTCGGGCGTGATGCTCTCGTACTGGATGGTGCCTGGACGCTGGTAGCGGCTGACGAAGACCGTCTCCAGGCCCAGTGACTTCAGGCCGAAGTTGATGGCCTTCGAGGCGCCGCCCGTTCCCAGTATGAGGGCTTTCTTGTGCCAGTTGCTGTCAAGCATCGGTTCAATGCTCTTCGTGAATCCGATGACGTCGCTGTTGTAGCCCTTCAACTTGGTCTTCTTTCCTTCATGGCTGATGCGGATGACATTCACGGCTCCTATAGCCTGCGCCTCGGGGGTGATGCTGTCGAGAAACTCCATCACTTTTTCCTTATAGGGTATGGTCACGTTAAGTCCGCGCAGGTTGGGGTTGGTATCGAGCACTTCCTGCAGCTGGTCGATGCTCTGGATTTCGAAATTTTCGTACCTGGCATCGATGCCCTCGTCGGAAAACTTGTCATTGAAATAGCTGATGGAGAACGAGTGTCCCAATGGGTAGCCTATTAAACCGTACTTGTCCATAATTATCCTGTTTTTATTTGGTTGCAAAATACATCGTGCAGATGCCGAATGTCAGCCGCTTGAACGTAGCCTCGCTGAAACCGGCCTTCGTCAGAATCTTCGTCATGCGCTCGCCCTGCGGAAAGGCTTCTATCGTTTTCGTGAGATAAGAATAGGCACTGCTGTCGCGGCTGACAAGCCGTCCGTAGACAGGCAGCACCGTGTGGGAATACACGTGGAAGAGCTGCTTCATGGGGAAGCGTGGCGGGGTGGTCAGTTCGACGATGCTCAGGTGACCGCCCTTCTTGAGCACGCGGCACATCTCCTGGAGTCCGCGGTCGAGGTCGGCAAAGTTGCGTATGCCGAAGGCCGCCGTCACGGCGTCGAACGTCTCGTTACCGTAACTCAGGTTCAGACAGTCCTCCTTGTCGAATGTGACGGTGCCAGCCAGACCGGCGGCCTTAACCTTCTCACGGCCTATATCCATCATGCCCTCGCTGATGTCGGCTCCCACAATCCGTTCGGGCTTCAGCATTTGAGCCGCCAGGATGGCAAAGTCGCCCGTGCCCGTAGCAATGTCGAGTATTGTCTTCGGGCTGTGTGGCACCAACAGGCTAATGGCCTTGCTGCGCCACCCTCGGTCGATGTCCCACGACAGGCGATGATTCAGACGGTCGTAGGTGGGGGCGATGTTGTTGAACATCTTTTCCACCTGACTGGCTTTTTCGCCGTCGTAGTAGGGCTTGATGGTCTCCTGTTGGTAGGGCATGATGGACTGGATGGGCTGGTTTATCGGGTTTTCAGCCAGCTGCTGACGTTCTTTTCGATGCGGGCGGCAATGTCGCCTTCCTCTGTTGCCTTGTCAAATTTCTCACCCACGATGTGCTCGTACAGTTCGATGTAACGCTCCGAGACGCTCTCGGCATACTCGTCCGTAATCTCGGGCATCACCTGTCCCGGTTCGTTCATGAAGTCGTGCTCAATGAGCCACTGGCGCACGAACTCCTTCGACAGCTGACGCTGCGGCTCGCCCTTGGCCAGCTTCTCCTCGTAACCGTCGGCATAGAAGTAGCGGCTGGAGTCGGGTGTGTGAATCTCGTCGATGAGGATGACCTTGCCGTCGCGCTTGCCGAACTCATATTTCGTGTCGACAAGGATAAGCCCGCGCTTGGCGGCAATCTCCTGGCCGCGGGCAAAGATGCGGCGCGTGTAGTCCTCCATCACGGCATAGTCCTCAGCCGAGACGAGTCCCTGGGAGATGATTTCCTCCTTCGAGATATTCATGTCGTGCCCCTCGTCGGCCTTTGTCGTCGGTGTGATGATGGGTTCGGGGAATCGCTCGTTCTCTTTCATACCGTCGGGCAACTTCACACCGCACAGTTCGCGGCAGCCGTTCTTGTACTCGCGCCATGCCGAACCGGTCAGGATTGAGCGGATAATCATCTCCACACGAAACCCTTCGCACTTCAGGCCAACCGTCACCATCGGGTCGGGCGTGGCCAGCTTCCAGTTCGGACAGATGTCGGTTGTGGCATCCAGGAACTTCGCTGCTATCTGGTTCAGCACCTGTCCCTTGAAGGGAATACCCTTAGGCAGTACCACGTCGAATGCCGATATGCGGTCGGTAGCGACCATCACCAGCAGGTTGTCGTTAATGTCATACACGTCACGGACTTTGCCGTGATAAACACTCTTCTGTCCCTCGAAATGGAACTCAGTCTTTGTCAATGCTTTGGCCATAATATTCTTTTCTTTTGGATTTTGCCTGCAAAATTACAAAAAATATTCCGAAACAGCTTGCGTTTCGGAATATTTTTCTCACTTTCCTAAAAGCTATTGACATAGAACACCTGTCTGTCAGGTTGTCGCCATCGTCGCCTGCGTTATGTCATGCGTACGAGGTGAGATCCTTTTCTGCTATGAACTTCAGACCGTTCTGCGAGATGGTTTCACGTGCCTGTTCGGCATTGTCGGTACGGAAGATGAGGATACCCTTGCCGTTGAGCAGGAAGGAGTACAGGTAGGTGATGCTGATGCCTGCCTTCGAGAACATTTCGACGGCGTCGGCGGCCCGACCGGGCTGGTTGTCCAGTTCGATGGCGAAGACGTCGCTTTGGGCAACGGCCACACCAGCCTTCTTCAGTTCGTCGTAGGCGCGCAGCGGCTCGCTGCAGATGAGGCGGTAGATACCATATTCTGCCGTATCGGCAATGGTGGAAGCGATAATCTGTATGCCAGACTGCTTCAGAACCTCAAGCACCTTGATGAGGGTGCCCGAACGGTTCTCGATAAAGATGGATAATTGATTGATAGTCATAATACTTATGTTTTATTGGTAAACTTTTCGTTTGTCGACGACGCGGACGGCCTTGCCCTCGCTGACGGGCAGTGTGCCTTTGCTGACGAGGCGGATTCTCGGCTTCAGCAGGATTTCGTCGCCTATCTGGTGGCGCAGCTCTCCGGCGAGAGCCTGCAGCTTGGCGTAGTCGTCGGTACCCTCGTTGACCTCCACCTCGACGGTCATCTGGTCGTTGTTGTCCTCGGTGGTCAGCGTGATGAGGTAGTTGGTGCCCACTTCGGGGAACTTCATGAGAATCTTCTCAATCTGGATGGGGAAGATGTTGACGCCGCGCAGCACAATCATGTCGTCGGAGCGGCCACGCATGCGGTCGATACGGACGTGGTTGCGGCCGCAGGGGCACGAACGACCCAGGACGCGCGTCAGGTCGCGCGTGCGGTAGCGCAGCAGCGGCATGGCCTCGCGCTGCAGCGTGGTGAGCACCAGTTCGCCAATCTCGCCGTCGGGCACGGGCTCGAGGGTCTCGGGGTCGACGATTTCGACGATGTAGTAGTCTTCCCAGAAGTGCAGGCCGTTCTGCTCGGGGCACTCGAAGCCTACGCCGGGGCCGCACATCTCTGACATGCCGAACGAGTTGTAGGCCTTGACGCCCATCATCTCCTCGATGCGCTTGCGCTGCTCGTCGGAGTGGGGCTCGGCACCGATGGCCAGCACCTTCAGCTTGGTGTCGCGGCGTGGGTCGACGCCCTCCTGCTGCATCACTTCGTAGAGACGGGTGACGTAGCTGGGAATGGCGTGCAGGGCCGTCGTGCCGAAGTCCTTGATGAACTTGATCTGGCGCAGCGAGTTGCCGGCAGCGGCGGGCACGGTGAGCATGCCCAGGCGCTCGGCGCCGTACTGGAAGCCCAGTCCGCCGGTGAACATGCCGTAGCCTGAGGAGTTCTGGAACACGTCGTCGGGGCGCAGTCCCACCATCCAGAGGTTGCGGGCCACCTGGTTGGCCCACTCGTCGAGGTCCTTCTGTGTATGCAGGATGACGGTGGGATTGCCCGTAGTTCCCGACGAAGAATGCAGGCGCACGCAGTCGCGCAGGGGCACGCAGGCCATGCCGAAGGGGTAGGTCTCGCGCAGGTCACCTTTGGTTGTGAAGGGTAGCTTGCGCACGTCGGCCAGCGTCTGGATGTCGTCGGCGGTGATGCCTGCCTCCTTGAATTTCTTCTGGTAAAACTCGTTAGTCAGACAGTGGCGCACGGTCTCCTTGAGGCGCTCCAGCTGGAAGGCCTCAATCTCTTCGCGCGTCATTGTCTCGCGTTCAGGATTGAAATAGGGACTCTCCCCCGACCCCTCCCTATAAGGGAGGGGAGTAGATTCTTCTTGCATTGTTTTGTTTCCTAACTCCATTTCTTTATTGTTTAAAATAGTCTAAAATTTCGTCTGTTACCTTTTCAGTGTCATAAAGCACTTCTTCGTTCGTAAACCGTATGACGTGATAGCCCATCCGCTCCAAGTCCTCTTCCCTTTGCTTGTCATCCTCCTGCTGACGAGGTTCTGAGTGGTAACCGCCATCTACCTCTATGACAAGGCCGTCATGGCGTGACGCGAAGTCAACGATGTAGTCTCCGATAATGTGTTGCCGCAAAAATGGAACCCCCAGCCTGTTGCTTCGCAGGCAATCCCATAGCACATCTTCAGCCTGCGTTGCGTGTTTTCTGTTCTCACGTGCATATTCTCTGAGTAGGCCATAGCTGTTTGGGGATGCACTTTTGTAACTCATACCTCATCTCTTTAGCTAATCACTCCCCTCCCTCACAGGGAGGGGCAGGGGGAGAGTCTACAGTTTACGTTTATCTATCACGTGGGCGCTCTTTCCCTGTGAGCGCTCGATGGTGTTGGGAGCCTTCAGCTGGACCTTGGCCGAGATGCTGAGCACGCTCTTGAGCTTCTGTGCCAGCTTCTTCTCGAGGGTGTCGACGGCGGCAGGCGTGTCGAACGTGCCGGTGAAGTACTCCTGACGGATTTCCACCTGAACCTGCAGCGTGTCGAGGTTGTTGACGCGGTCGACGACGAGCATGTAGCGGGGTGCGAACTCCGGCATGCTGAGCACGACGCTCTCAACCTGCGACGGAAATACGTTGATACCGCGGATGATGAGCATATCGTCGGAGCGGCCCTCGATGCGGCCCATGCGGACGTTGGTGCGGCCGCAGTCGCACGTGCCGGGTAGCAGCGAGCAGAGGTCGCGGGTGCGGTAGCGGATGACGGGCATGCCCTCCTTGGTCAGCGTGGTGAACACCAGTTCGCCCGTCTGTCCGGCGGGCAGCGATTCAAGGGTGGTGGGGTTGATGATTTCGGGGTAGAAGTGGTCCTCGTTGATGTGGGAGCCGTGCTGCATCTGGCATTCGTAGCTGACGCTGGGGCCCATCACCTCGGAGAGTCCGTAGATGTTGTAGCCCTTCAGCCCGAGGCGTGCTTCAATCTCCTCGCGCATTTTCTCCGTCCAGGGCTCTGCGCCGAAGGCACCCACGCGCAGCTTGATCTGCTCCTTGGTGATGCCCATCTTCTCCATCGTCTCGGCCAGGTAGAGGGCGTAGCTCGGTGTGCAGGCAATGCCCGTGATGCCGAGGTCGCGGATAAGCTTGAGGTGCTTCTCGGTGTTACCCGTTCCGGCGGGAATGACCGAGGCTCCCATGTGCTCCACGCCGTAGTGGGCACCCAGGCCGCCGGTGAAGAGTCCGTAGCCGTAGGCCACCGAGAATATGTCGTTGCGGGTGACGCCGAACGCCGTCAGACAGCGGGCCATGCACTCGCTCCAGACGCCGATGTCCTTGCGGGTATAGCCCACGATGGTGGGGTTGCCCGTTGTGCCGCTGGAGGCGTGTACTCGGATAATCTCGCTCTGCGGGGCAGCCTGCAGTCCGAAGGGGTAGTTGTCGCGCAGGTCCTTCTTCGTGGTGAAGGGCAGCTTCTTGATATCCTCGATGGTCTGGATGTCATCAGGACGGATGTCGAGCTCTTGCAGTTTGTTACGATAAAAGGGAACATTGTGGTAGACGTAAGCTACGATTTTGTGCAAGCGTTTGCCTTGGAGCGCGCTCATTTCGTCGCGGCTCATGCACTCTTTGTTTGGATTCCAAATCATTGTTTTAATTCATCTGTTGGTTGGTTTAATTGTTTCCCTTGCGTGCAAAAGTACTACTTTTCTTTTGTTCTGCCAAGAAAAAAGCCAAAAAAGTTACAAAAAAGTGTTTGGGCAGAAAAAAAAGGAAGATATTCTTGGCTGTTCCAACTTTTTTTAATATCTTTGCCTCAGAAAGAACCCCTAAAACGTAACGCTATGAATAAGGAAGAGAAATTTGTTATTACCATTAGCCGCCAGTTCGGCACGGGTGGTCACGAGATTGGTTCAGAGTTGTCGCGCCGCTTGGGCGTGAAGTTGCTTGACAAGCAAATTCTTAACGAGGTGGCCCGGCGTTTCAGTGCCGTTGAGGATGCTGTAGAGAAGATTGAGTCGCGCAATCCGTTGTGGCGTGACGATTTCACCAATTTCTATCGCACGTATATGGCCGGTGCGGAGTACAATGGTGCCGAGCACGCCCAGACGAGCCATGAGCTGTTCAAGGCCCAGGCAGATGCTATCCGCAAGATTGCCGATGAGGAATCGTGTATCATTATCGGGCGCTGTGGCTTCGACATCTTCAGGAACCACCCCAACGCGCTGAAGATTTTCATTCACTCTCCGCTTGACTGCCGCAAACGCCGCATAGCCGAGAAATACGACCTCAGTGAACAGGATGCCGCTGCCATGATTGTGGACAATGACTACAGTCGTGAACTCTATACGAAAACGTTCACCGGTAGTGACTGGACTGACGCCCGCAACTATGACATCTCGCTCGACGTGCGAAAGTTCGGAGTCAACGGTGCCGTTGATTTCCTGATGAAGGCTATTGAAGGGTAAGGTATAGTTGCTCGTACTGTCGGGCAACCTTCAGGTAGTCGTGATGGCGTTTCACGTATTCCCGGCTCTGCCATTTCAGCTGGGGAATACGTTCGGGGTGCAGTATGAGCTGCTCCAGTTCGTGGCAGACGCTCTCGTAGTTCGGCTCTACGTTGATGATGGGCTTCAGTTGTTTTTCACCGATGATCTCGTAGTTTTCCGGTTCTCCCCCGCCGATACAGATAATTCCTTTCGACATGGCCAGCAGCGGATTCATCGACGGCGTGTAGGCGTACAGCTGGTCGAGTATGGCATCGGAACCTTCCATGAGTTGCCGGTATTCCTCGAAGGGGACGCCCTCGGCTACAATCAGCTTCATGCGGTGTGGGTACTTGTCTCGGATGTCCTTGGCGGCCTGTAGCATGATGTCGGTTCCCTTGTAGGCGGAGCGTCCGCGGCTAATGCCTATGAAGATGGTGACCTTCGGCTGTTTGCATATCTCCGTTGAGTAGTAGTCAGGCAGACGGATGGGGAAGGGGATGAACCGGGTCTTGTCAGGATAGTGCGGACGGTAGCATACGTCGTACTCGTAGAGTCCAGTGACGATGGCCTCGCAGTCTTGTGCTATGAGCTTGTTCAGCCGTTCTTTGGCCGTACCTGTCCAGTCGCTTATTTCTTTCCGGGCAGCATCGTCGGTGCGTACCTTGTCGCCGAAATTGAAGTCGCTGTAGCGTAGCGGCTTCTCCGTTATGCAGGTGTGTACCCAGTACCAGTCCATGCCGAACGCACCGAGCACCACCTTTCTGTTGTGTCGCCTCAGGAATTTGTAGAACCAGAAGAGCCGTTCGGCGCGCAGTTCGAAGAATATGGGGTTGATGAGCTGTACCACGTCGTAGCCGCGCAAGCTGGCCAGAAGCCTGTAGAGTCGGAGCATCAGCCTCGGTCCGGCCAACGGACCGTTGGGTCGGCTGACGTCGATGTCGCGCGGGTAGTCTTTCCAGAAGTCGCCGTTTGACACTACGGTCACCTGATGCCCCAACTGTCGCAGCCCCTCGGCCAGCGTGGCGTGTACATTGCTGTATTCTCCGAGCAGTAGTATTTTCATTGTTTTCTGGCTGTCATGGGGAGGACTTTCATCAGCAGTGCCAGTCCGGTCTTGCTGTTTGTCAACCGGCGGAACCACTTGTATTTAGCCGTGTACTCTTGGTCGGGCAGTGGGAAGAGGCCTTTTCTGCGAAGTTCGTCGAGCTTGCGGTCCAGGAAGTGGCGGTTGTTTGTCTGCACAATGACGTTGTAGATGAAGTCCATTGTCAGTTGGGCCACACGCCGTCCCAAGGCTATACGCTCTGTAGTGGGCAGCGTGTCGGCAATGTGGTTGAGCCGGCAGATGACCTGCAGCTTGTCGTTGAGCCGTTTGACGACCTTCCTTTTGTCGGTCTCGGTGGTGATGGAGTGGGGCCGGTGGCGGTAGAAGTAGGCCTCAGCATCGGTAGAGCTGACGGTCTCGGCCCTGAGCAATAGCTGTGGAGTGAACTCTTCGTCCTCGTGGCAGATGCCGGGAGTGAAGCGCAGCCTGCCTATGATGGTGCGCTTGAACAGGTAGCCGCAGGCCGATGCGTGCAGGTTGTGTCCGCTCAGGAATTCTGCTCCGCTCTCCATGTCGCTGGTGTTGAAGTTGACCTGCATTTTCTGGTCGGCCTCGTCCGTCTGGTCGAACATGATGATGTCCGGATGCCGATAGCGGGCTATGTCGAGGCAGTGTTCGTAGGGTGAGCGGATGAGGTAGTCGTCGGCATCGACGAACTGCACGTATTGTCCGTTGGCCATCTGTATGCCTCTGTTGCGTGCCGCGCTCAGTCCGCCATTAGGCTGGCGCACGTAGACGATGTCGGCGGCGTAGCCGTCAAGCTGGGGTAGGGGACTGACCTCCGAGCCGTCGTCGATAAGTATGACTTCGCGCTCGGCACGCCTCAGCGACAGTGCCATGATGCTGTCAAGACACTGGCTGAGCATCGCCGTCGGCAGGTTATAGAAGGTAACGATGAACGTCACCAGCGGCATAGTCTGTGTGTCACTTTGTTGATATTGCATAATACGTTGATTCCAAATGTGTTTAGCACTGCCGACTTCAGCCTGTTCTTGAGTCCGCTGACGGCTGTTATGTGTCTCGACGGCAAACGGGGTTTGTCGCCTGTCAGCCGGCAGACGTCCATCTGGATGTTGAGCAGCCTCATGTAGTATTCATCGTTCATGGGCATGGCTCCCTCAAGGTGAGCGTCTAGCAGCTGGCGCAGCTCCTGCCCCTGGGCCGTAGCGGTGATTCCCTGACTGTTCAGACAGTAGTAGTAACAGCCCTCGCCGGTGGTGGCTATCACTCTGGCGCGGCGGAGCAGCAGGGGTAGGGTGTAGGCATCCTCGAACACACGTCCCACGGGGTAGCGTACGTCGTCGAACAGGCTTCGCCGGTATATCTTGTTGCAGGCGTAAGTGTGCTGGTAGGCTTTGGTCGCGAGCCAGTATTGGTCGGCGTTGCTGTAGACCTTTTCGCCGAATGCCAGCAGCGCCTGTTCCTTGGTGTCGCAGAACCGGCAGATCGGATATTCCAGGATGTCGTTCCCGTCCATTCTGTCCATAACTGCCCTTAGCGTCCCCGGGCCTATGTAGTCATCGCTGTCGATGAAGGTGATGTACAGCCCACTTGCTTGTTCAATGCCGGCATTCCGGGCATCGCTGAGACCGCCGTTCTGTTTGTGTATCACGCTGATGCGGCGGTCGCGCCGGGCCCATTCGTCACACAACAGGGGGCTGCGGTCGGTCGAACCGTCGTCGACCAGCACCACCTCGAAGTCGTCGAAATCCTGACTCACCACGCTCTCCATGCAGCGGTCGAGCGTGGTTTCTACCTGGTAGACTGGAATGACTATACTCAGCTTCACGGATGCAAAGTTACGAAAATATTTGGATAATCGTAATAAAATGCGTAATTTTGCGTTCGATTTATAGAAAAAACATGAAGAAGGAGTCAACCGACAGCTATAGCCATGTTCTGAAGTACACAGGAGTCTTCGGTGGCGTGCAGGGGCTGAATATCGTAGTCAGTCTTGTACGCAACAAACTGATAGCGTTGCTGTTAGGGCCTAACGGCATGGGGTTGGCATCGCTCTTCAACACCTCTGTCAACTTCATATCGCAAGCCACCAACTTCGGCATCTCCTTCAGTGCGGTGAAGCACGTGTCAGAGCTGTTCGATCGTGGCGACGAAGCCGAGATTGTCCGTTTTGTCAAGGTGGTACGGGCATGGTCGTTGCTGACGGCCCTCTTCGGCATGTTGGTCTGCATCGTGGCCGGGCCGCTGCTCAGCAACTACACCTTTGCCTGGGGCGACCACACGCTTCACTTCATCCTGCTGTCGCCCGCTGTCGGGCTGCTGGCCATCACGGGTGGCGAGACGGCCATCCTGAAAGGTGCCCGGCAGCTGCGGTCGCTGGCCGTTATCCAGATCTATACTGTTCTGTCGGCACTGGTCATCTCTATACCTATTTATTATTTATACGACCAGACAGGCATTGTGCCCGTCATCGTGCTCATGGCCTTTGTATCGATGCTCCTCACCATTCGCTACAGCTACCGGCTCTACCCGCTACGTCTGACCGGTACGAAGGGCATTCTCGGCGAGGGCATGGAGATGTTCAAGCTCGGTGTGGCCTTCGTCATTGCCGGTGTCATGGGTAGTGGTGCCGAGATGCTCATACGCTCCTATTTGAACGTCAGCAGCGGCAACCTCGATGTCGTCGGACTCTACAATGCCGGCTTCATGCTGACTGTCACATACGCGGGCATGGTGTTCTCGGCTATGGAGACCGACTATTTTCCCCGCCTCTCGTCTGTCAACAGCGATGTGGCTGCAACCAATCTGACCGTGAACCGCCAGATAGAGGTGTCGCTGCTCATCGTCTCGCCGATGCTGACCGTATTGATCATCTGTCTGCCGGTACTGATACCGATAATGTTCTCGTCGAAGTTCATGCCGATTGTCGGAATGGCCCAGGTGGCTGTCTTCTCGATGTACATCAAGGCCATCTCCCTCCCTGTGTCATACGTGATGCTGGCCAAGGGCGACTCTGCGGGCTATATGGTGCTTGAAGGCATCTACGACCTGATGCTTGTCGGGCTGATTATCTTCGGCTACAGCCATTGGGGACTCTTCGGCACGGGTGTCGCCCTGTCGGTGAGTTATCTGTTCGACGTCCTGATTGTCGGGGCCTATGCCTGTCTGCGCTATCAGTATCGCGTGTCGCTGACGGTACTCTATTATGCCGCCATCCAGTTCTCGCTGGGCTTGGCAGCCTATACCGTGACGCTTGTCGACAACCAGCTGATTTACTGGATTCTGGGCGTGCTCATTTGTCTGGTCAGTCTGCTGGTCTCCGTCTATATCCTTCACCAGAAAACCTCGCTCTGGGCTTCGCTCACGGGCAGGCTGAGAAAACGCTTCCGTAAGAATGCCTGAAGTCTCCGTACTCGTCGCCGTCTATAACGCTGCCGGTTTCCTGTCCGAGTGTCTCGACTCTCTGTTGGGACAGACGCTCAGGGACATCCAGATTATCTGCATTGACGACGGCTCGACAGACGCTTCACCGGAACTGCTCAGCGACTATGCCCGGCGCGACCCCCGCATTGAGGTCATACGGCTCGACGAGAACGGCGGACAGGCACATGCCCGCAACGTTGGACTACAGCACGCCACGGGGCGCTTCATCTGTATGCTCGATGCCGATGACTGGTTCGCCCCCGATGCCCTTCAGCTGATGGCGGCGGCGTTCGACGATGATACTGACTGCGTGCTCTTCGACCTTGTGAGCGTCTACGGCGACCGTCGAGAGCCTTACCCGATGGCCTCCTTCAGTACGATGAGCGGACAAGAGGCTTTCCGTCTGAGCCTGACGTGGAAGATTCACGGCCTCTACGGTGTGCGTGCCGATATCCACCGCCGCTATCCCTACGACGAAAGCTGCCGCGCCTACAGCGACGACAATACCACCCGCCTGCACTACCTTGCCTCGCGTCAGGTGCGTCGTTGCCCCGGGGTCTACTATTACCGTCAGCACGACAGTTCGGTCACCCATCAGGTCAGCGTGCGCCGTTTCGACTATCTCCGCGCCAACGAGAGTATGCGCCGCCAGATGCTGCAACTCGGCGTCGGGCAGCCGCTGCTCGACCTCTACGAGAACCACCGCTGGCTGAACCTCATCGATGTCTATATGTTCTATCACCGGCACGCCCGCCAGCTGTCGCCCTCCGACCGTCACTACGGCCTTCATGAGTTGCGCCGCGTCTGGTCAACAATCGACCGCCGTGCACTTGACGCACATACCGCAGCCAAATTCGGCTACCGTCCCTGCCGTTCGTGGACTCTCTTCCGCCTTCAGGAGTGGCTCTATTTCACCCTTCGCGGCCTTCTCGGCCGATAGCATCCCCCTCCCAAGTAGGGGATGGGGCAGGGGTGTGGTCAGTACTTTCCCCATGGCTCTCCACCCGCCGCCTACAGCCCCGCTACCCGCCACCTACAGCCCCTCTACCCGGCGGGTAGCGCAGAGCTGGGGCCGCTACATGATTACAACGACCTTAATGCAAGATGCAAGATGCAAGGATGCAAGGTTCTGACATGTTTCAGTCACCAACCTTGCAATCTTGCAACCTTGCATCCTTGCATAAGGCCTGTTTCATGTTTTTTAGGTGATAGTAATAATAATATAAGTATTATATTAATATAATTATATATTATTATATATATATTAACATTTACCAGCCCCGTACCACCTTTCTTTGCATTGCAACGACCTTAATGCAAGATGCAAGGTTGCAAGGTTTGTGATGTCTTTTTCTTCGTTTTGTTTGGAAGTATCGGAATAATTGCTTATTTTTGCAGGCAGAAAACGAAAGTATAGCCTATGAGCACTCAGACAATGCAACAGACAATAGCCGAATACTTCAAGACGCAGCCCGTCCTGAAGGCTTGGCTCTTCGGCTCCTTCGCCCGTGGTGAGGAGCGTGAGGACAGCGATGTGGATATACTGGTCAAGTTTGACCGTACCCTTCCCATCGGCTTGTTTGCCTATGTACGCATGAATCGCGAACTGGAAGAGAGGCTTGGCCGCAAGGTTGATCTTGTGGAAGAAGGAACGCTGCGCCCTGCTGCCCAGATAACAGCCAATCGTGACTTAAAAGTGATATATGAGAGAGGCAATTAGAGACATAGACCGTCTTCGACATATTGATGAGTGTATCGGGCATATCAATGACTACCTTAGCGGTAAGTCATTCGAAGACATGAAAGCCGATATGATGTGTTATCATGCCGTGGTCTATAACATTATGATTATAGGCGAAGCTGCCAATCTCCTGACGAAGGACTTCAGAGACAGTCATCCCGAAGTGCCTTGGCGCGACATCGTAGATATGCGCAATGCGCTGGTACATGGTTATATTACTACAAATCCCCAGTTAGTATGGGAGACGTACACCAGCGACCTACCTATGTTGCGTAAGCAGATTGCACAGTATATTGAAGAATTGAATAATTGTTGAACATTTTCGATTAACGAGAGCAGAACAAGCTTGCTTGTTATGCCGAGTGTAGAAAAAGTAATACGAAGTATAACCCTAAAAACCGCAAATGCCTATGGGCTGAGAGAAATAAAACCATAAGAATTAAATAATAAGTATGTAATCAAAATTAAGCGGCATGTTTAAGATATTGAATATTCAGTCCT
>CAMHIS010000055.1 GCA_946185285.1 uncultured Prevotellaceae bacterium | reverse complement strand
AGATGGAAGGCTACCTATGGCCAAGGTTAGATGCTAAAGCGGATACGCTTACACCGCCTTGCAAAAAGGTGGTGCTTTAAAGTTAAGCACCACCTCATATAATCATCTATGGCACAGAAAGTTAGATAGAAAAGTGGTACTTTTCCACAATTATACAAAAAATATTGGAAGAAATACTAAAGCGTTCTTACTATTTATTTCCTTAGAAAACGACCAAGGGGTACCCGGAACTTGAGAAACTCGAATATCTTTTTCCGCCACTATGAAAAAAGCGTTAAAAGTTTGGTGATTTGAGTAGAATTTCCTACCTTTGCACAGGAAAAAAGATATCTAACTACGATGAAAGGGAAATACCTCAATCCAAAGGCTGATCTGACCTTCAAAAAGGTCTTCGGCGAGCATCCAGACTTGGTGATGAGTCTGCTCAATGCCCTGTTGCCCCTTGAGGAAGGAAAGCAGATTGAGCATGTGGAGTATCTCACGCCGGAGATGGTGCCCGAAAACCCTGGAAAGAAGAATAGCATTGTCGACGTCCGCTGCCGCGAGACGGGAGGCCGCCACTTCATCGTGGAGATGCAGATGAACTGGAACAACGAATTTCAGCGTCGCGTCATCCTCAATGCGGCTAAGGCCGTGGTGAAGCAGCTCGACAAGAACGAAGAGTACACCCTCGTGCAGCCTGTCTACGCCTTGAACCTCATCAACGACACGGGCTTTGAGTCTGGGCCTGACGAGTTCTACCACGACTACGCTATAGTAAACGTGGCTCATACCGACCGCATCATCGAGGGTCTGCGCTTCGTGTTTGTGGAACTGCCGAAGTTCAAGCCCCAGACTATTGCCGAGCGGAAGATGGCGGTGCTCTGGCTGCGCTTCCTCACCGAAATCGACAAGGACACTGAGGAGGCTCCCGCCGAACTGCTGGAGAACCCCGATACGAACAAAGCCTTGAAGATATTAGAGAAGTCAGCCTACGACGAAGGCCAGCTCTACGCCTACGAACGGTTCTGGGACGCCGTCACTACCGAGCGGGTGGCTGTGGAAGGGGCTTACAAGAAGGGGCGCGACGAGCGGACATTGGAGATTGCGCGAAACATGAAAGCCAATGGGCTTTCGGCTGAAATCATTGCAAAGACAACCGGCCTGACAGCCGACGAAATAAACAAGCTCTCATAATTCACATTATTAACTAATAAAAAACTTATTTCTATGAACAAAAAACTACAATTCAAATCGTTGATTCTCCTTGTAGCATTGCTATTGGGAGGAGCTGGTTCTGCGTGGGCAGAAGGGAGTCTAATATCAAGCCTCTCCGATATTTCTGAAGGCACGTATTATATTGCGGCTCTCAATGATACCAAGTATTATACAGTACCCAGTACAACCATTAATGGTCAGACATTTACATGTGTGGAAAGTTCAGTTTCATCAGAAGGCATATTGACCCCTGCAACTGGGTCTGGTGAGTTCGTATTCACAGCAGTTAGTGGTGTTGACAATGCATTCTACATTTACAACAAAAGTCTTAAGAAGTATTTAGTTGCTACTGGTTCAAAGACATTTGGATATGTAGAAAATAGTAATAATGACTATGGTTATTGGACGTTCTCTACTGTATCTAGTGGAGGCTTTTCTGGCGTTTTCTCTGTTCAGCATAGTAATAAAAGCCATTATTTGCGCGCATATAATAATTCCGTAAGATGTTATGATGGTGCGAACAACAATGGTGTTTATTTATTCAAAAAAATAGAATCTGCTTCTACAGTTGAATCTCCTACTTTTACACCTACAGCGGGAGCCTATACTTCGGCTCAGAGTGTATCACTTTCATGTGAAACTACTGGAGCCACTATTTATTACACAACAGACGGGTCGGATCCAACGAGTTCAAGTACTAAGTACACAAGTCCTATCAATGTCTCTTCAACAACCACCATTAAAGCGATTGCTATCAACGGCGATAATAAAAGTCAAATTGTCTCTGCCGTCTATGCCATTATGGAACACGCAGGAACAGCGGCTGATCCATACAGCGTTGCAGATGCTCGTGCTGCCATTGATGTAAACATGGGCATAACAGATGTATATGCCACGGGTAAAGTTTCTGGAATCGTAGAAGAATACAGTGAGCAACACAAAAACATCACCTTTAACATTTCAACAGATGGACTTACAACATCACCCCAACTACAGGCATATCGTTGCCAAAAAGGTGAAGGCACAAATAATCCTGATGTAAACAACATTAAGGTTGGTGATGTCGTCGTTATTAAGGGCAACCTAATTATATATAACAGCACCTATGAATTCGCTCAAGGCAACATATTAATCAGTTTGGCCTCTGCTTCAGTCGCCACTCCCACTTTCACACCAACAACAGGAACCTTTACCATAGCCCAAAGCGTTACTATTGAATGTGCCACAGAAGGAGCATCCATCTATTATACAAAGGGAGACAATCCTGACGACCCTACAAATGGTAGCACTTTGTATGAAGGACCTATTGCCGTTAACGCTACAACGACCATAAAAGCTATTGCCACTAAGGGAACTAACACGAGTGAAGTTGCGACTGCAACCTATTCTTTTGCTACTTTTGAGCACGCAGGTACTGATGCCGATCCGTTTACTGTGGCTAATGCTCGTGCTGCTATTGATGCTAATGTTTGCAATGAAGTTTATGCTACGGGTACTGTTTCTAAAATCGTGACAGAATATAATGAAACATACTCTAACATCTCTTTCAATATTTCTGCCAACGGACTCGAGGAAGGCGACCAACTGCTGGCATACCGTTGCAAAGGTGCTACGGGTATTGATGTTTCTGGTGTTAAAGTGGGTGATGTCGTTTTAGTTAAAGGTATCCTAAAAAAACACAACAGCACCTACGAGTTTGGAGAAGGATGCGAACTGATTAGTCTCCAGCATCCTGTCACACCGATTATTGCTGCTACACCAACTTCCCTCACAGAGTTCACGTATGAAGTGGGTAAAGAACCAAGCGAAGCACAGACCTTCTCTGTTACAGGCGAAAACCTGACAGGAAACATCACGCTTTCTTTGGGAGAATCCAGTAATTATGAAATGTCATTCAGTGAAGAAAACGGTTATGGAAATAGCCTGACCATTAGCCAAACTAAAGGTTCGGTAGAAGCTAAAATCGTATATGTCCGTCTAAAAGGAAACTTAGAAGAAAATGATTCATACAGTGGTACTATTACGATTGCCTCAACAGGGGCTACTTCTAAATCCGTCAGCCTCACTGGTAGCGTGATAGCTCCGGAAGCACCAAATATGACTTGGGATTTGAGTAAGAAGACATACAACGAAATTACAGACGTTGACATTGTTACTTGGCCAAGCGATTATGCAACTATGATGATTTCTTCAAAAGGTGTCAGTACAACGGTAGCTAGTAATTACCTTGGGGAGGATGCCAACAATAGAACAAGTTCACGTTTCTATTTAGATAACACACTAACAATTGTACCAGCTAATGGCTATGCCATCACAAGCATAGAGTTCACAGCAACATCCGAAAATTATGCTTCAGTTTTGGCAAACAGCACTTGGTCGAATGCGGAAGCTGCTGCTACAACCGTTAACAATAAATATTATGTCACTGTCACACCCACAAATGGTAGTAAAACTATTTCTGCCATCATCGGCAATACTTGCGGTTTTACGGCTGTAAAGGTTTATTACGAAGAGAACACTTCGACTGTAAACAATGTCAAGGTCACTATTCCTAATTCCAAGTACACCACCTTTGCTAGTAGTTCTGCCATTAGTTTCGATGGAACAGACATTAATGTCTGCATAGCAAAGGTTGAAGATGGTGTCGTGAAGGTAACTCGCATTAGAGGCAACATCGTTCCAGCTAATACTGGTGTTATTCTCTATGCCGAAACACCTGGAGAATACACAGGTGTCGTTACTACAAGCGGTCCTGATGTCAGTGACAATGAATTAGTGGCATCTCTATCTACTACTAAGGTGAGTTATAAAGCAGGTAAAAGTCCGAATTACAAGTACAACTACATTCTCCAAGAAGGTGTCTTTAAGAAAGCAACTGGAGCCAATCTTCATGCAGGCAAGGCATTCCTGAGCACAACTTACAACGTGGCTGCCACAAGTGCTCGCGAGCTGCAGATTGTCTTCGAGGGCGAAGAAGAAGCCACTGGTATTGCTGACGTTAAAAGCCAGAAGGAGGAAGGTGGATTCTTTAACCTGAGCGGTCAGAGAGTGACGAAGCCGACGAAGGGCCTGTATATTATGAATGGTAAGAAAATGATTGTGAAATAATTAAAGAAGGAGGACAACAATATGAAAGAATACATGAAACCAAGCATCGAGGTACTGGAAGTGGAACTCGAGCAGATGATTGCTGAAAGCGTTGGCATCGTCAATCAGAATGCAGAAGTGGACGACGGCTACTATACTGACGCCAGCCGCGAGATTGATCTGTTCTTCGATGAAGACTAAGACACTTATAACTCAACAAGTTAATATTTAAACAGCTAAACAAAGTTATGACAATTAACGAAATGAACTTTGCCGGTAAGAAGGCAATCGTGCGCGTTGACTTCAACGTGCCCCTCGATGAGAATGGTAAGATTACTGACGACACCCGCATCCGCGGTGCCCTGCCCACGCTGAAGAAGATTCTGGCCGACGGCGGTGCCGTGATCATCATGTCGCACATGGGCAAGCCCAAGGGCAAGGTGAACCCGAAGCTCTCGCTGGGGCAGATCCGCGAGGCTGTGGAGAAGGCCCTCGGCGTTCCCGTGGCTTTCGCTCCCGACTGCGCCAAGGCTCAGGAGGCAGCCGCCGCCCTGAAGATGGGCGAGGCCCTGCTGCTCGAGAACCTGCGCTACTATCCCGAGGAGGAAGGCAAGCCCGTGGGCATTGAGAAGACCGACCCCGCCTACGACGACGCCAAGAAGGCTATGAAGGCCAGCCAGAAGGAGTTTGCCAAGACGCTGGCCAGCTACGCTGACTGCTACGTGATGGACGCCTTCGGTACGGCTCACCGCAAGCACGCCTCTACGGCTGTCATCGCCGACTACTTCGACGCCGACTCGAAGATGCTCGGTCTGCTGATGGAGAAGGAGGTGCAGGCTGTCGACAACGTGCTCAGCAACATCAAGCGCCCGTTCGTGGCCATCATGGGTGGCTCGAAAGTCAGCTCGAAGATTGGTATCATCGAGAACCTGCTCGGCAAGGTCGACAAGCTCATCCTCTGCGGCGGTATGACCTACACCTTCGCCAAGGCCCACGACGGCGAAATCGGCGACTCTATCGTCGAGCTCGACAAGCTGGACGTTGCCCTCGGCGTTGAGGAGCTGGCCAAGAAGAACGGCGTTGAACTGGTGCTCGGCAGCGACTGCACGGCTACCAACGGCCTGGACTTCGGTACGATGACCGTCAAGGAGGGTGCCCAGATCATTACCTGCCCCGCCAACAAGGTGCCCGCAGGCTTTGAGGGCGTCGATGCCGGTCCTGAGAGCCAGAAGGCTTTCGCCGCTGCCATCGAGGGTGCCAAGACCATCCTGTGGAACGGTCCTGCCGGTGTCTTCGAGTGCGATGCCTTCACGGCTGGCAGCCGCGCCATCGGCGACGCTATTGCCAAGGCTACCAAGGAGGGCGCCTTCTCGCTCATCGGCGGTGGCGACTCCGTGGCCTGCGTCAACAAGTTCGGTCTGGCCGACCAGGTGAGCTACATCTCTACCGGCGGCGGTGCCCTGCTCGAGGCCATCGAGGGCAAGGTGCTGCCCGGCGTTGCAGCCATCAAGGGCGAGTGATATGAATTTGAAAAGTGAAAAGTTAGCCCCCGAGGAAGTTCAGCTTCTTCGGGGGCTTTCTTTATCGGCCCTTCACGATGACGTAGATAATGACGGGGGCACCGATGAGGGGGGTGACGGCGTTCAGCGGGATGACGCCGGACTCGCCGGGGAGGAAGCAGACGAGGTTGCACAACAGGCCGACGACGGCTCCCATGAGAATGGTGGCGGGCATCAGGATGCGGTGGTTGTCGGTGACGATGAGCAAACGGACGATGTGGGGCACGGCCAGTCCGATAAAGGCCACAGGACCGCAGAAGGCGGTGGTGACGGCCGAGAGCAGGCCGGTGACGATGAGGAGCCAGTTGCGCACACGCAGCACGTTGATGCCAAGGTTGGCGGCATAGCCCTCGCCGAGCATCAGGGCGTTGAGGGGCTTGATGAGCAGGACAGCTCCGAGGAGGCCCAGGACGGTGACGCCGGCAAAGACGGGCATGTTGGCCATTGAGACGCCGCCGAAGCTGCCCATTCCCCAGACCATATACGACTTGACGCCCTCGTCGGTGGCGAAGAAATTGAGCAGCGAGATGGCCGAGTTGGCTATGTAGCCAATCATGATGCCGACGATAAGCAGCATGACGTTGCTGCGCACCAGCGTCGAGAAAAAGAAGATAAGGGCGATGACAGCCATTGCACCGATGAACGCCGCTGCAAGGACGGCCACGAAGCCCGACAGCTGGAGACTGCCCACAGAGAGGCTGCCGCCGAAGAGCAGCATGACGAGCGCCACACCCAGTCCGGCGCCGCTGTTGACGCCGAAGATGCCGGGACCGGCCAGCGGATTGCGGAACGCCGTCTGCAGCAACAGTCCGCTGACGGCCAGTGCGCCGCCGCAGAGCACGGCAGTCATGGCCTGCGGCAGCCGCGACTGGAGGACGATGTATTGCCAGGCGGCAGAAACGTCAGCCGCCGGATGTCCGAAGAGGATAGAGACGACATCGGCAGCAGGAATCCTGACCGACCCCACCAACAGGTTAAGGGCGAACAGGGCAACCGTCAGAACGGCCAGCAACAGGCAGCACCAGAGAGATTTACGATTTGACAATTTACAATTTTCTATTTATTTCTGGATTCCCCACTTTTTGGTAATAACGGAGCGGCGGCAGATTTGTTATGTCGGGATGCAGAATCTGGATGAAATCGCTGAGGAGCCAGTCAGGGCGGAAGGGCGACTCCTCGTAGAAGAGCGAAAGTTCGACATTACAGCCGTAGGCGGCACGCCGGCGGAAAGCCTTGAACTGCGGATAGCCGTGATGCTCGGCAGCCAGTTCGCCGTAGGTGATGTCGTGGTCGGCGGAATAGCGGAAGAGCCACACGTCGGCCTCGCCGGCCCGCTCGAGGACGGCCTCAAAGGGCAGTGAGACCGAACCGCTGTGCGTGTCGTCGGCCCAGAGGTAACGGCCGCCGGCGTCGGCAATCATCCGGCCGATGGTGCTGCACCCACCAGGAACATACCAGACGCTGCCCGTCACCTTGTCGACCATCACGGTGGGCTGATCCTTCGCCTCCCGGGCCTGGCGGCTCAGCGCCTGATAGGAGCTGTCGACGACGGCAAAGAGACTGTCGGCCTCGTGCTCGCAGCCGAAAAGCATACCGTAGAAGCGCAGCCACTCAGCACGTGCCAGCGGCGACTCCTCCATATACTCGGCACACTCGACGATGGGGATGTCGATGTCCTCCAACTTGCCGTAGCCGCCGCTGTTCTCAAAGGGCGACAGCAGGATGGCATCGGGACGACGGTCGATAATCTTCTCAATGACAGGACTCATGCCCTCTCCGACATCCACTATCCTACCCTTCTCCACCTGCTGATGCACCCAGGGAATCTTGATATACTTCAGGTCGGCCACGCCCGTTATGCAGTTTTCACGGCCTAAGGACCGAAGCATGGCGCAATGGACGGTGGTGAAAATCATCGAGTGGCTCAGCGGAGTGCGGAGGAGGGTTCCCTTCTCTGCAGGGGCAGCGGCAGCGCCGCTGCACAGCGAACCATTGGGGACAAGGACATAGCGGTGGAGGGCTTTTCCCGGACTCCACGGATTCTTGATGGTGGCTACGGTATAGCCGTCGTAGCGGACGACGGTGAGCAGGCGGGCATACTTGAAGGGCACGGTGTCGCCCTCCGCCTGTGGCGAAGAGGACGTCTTGCCTCCGCCGCAGGCGTAGAGCGACAGTGCCGCAAGTATGATCAACAGCTGCTTCATCACTTCTCGACGGTGACGTCGTCGATGCAGATATAGGCAGGCGTCAGCACACCGTAGTCGTTGCTGCGCGAACCGGTGAAGGTGAAGCCAATCTTCGTGATCTTGCCTAACGAGCTGAGGTCGAGCAGCTGCCAGTCGGCCACGTAGGTGCCGTCCTTGGCCAGGTCGATGTCGACATCAGCGGTGGTGCCGTCGGCCTTGGTGACGTTCAGCGTGCACTTCAGCCAGTCGGCGGCGGTGAAGGGAGCACCAGAATAGTTATCGCCGTTCAGGATGGAGTTGACGGTATAGGCGCTGTTGGTGTAGAAGAGGCTCTTGACCACGACGCCCTCGCCGAGGTCAATCGTCTCGCCGTAGGTGGTGATGACGGCAAAGTTCTGGCCGGAGTGGGCCTTGCCGGCGACGTTGTTGTACTGGTCGGGAGTCAGCGTGAGGGCGCTGAACGAGGTCTCTGTACGGTTGGAGATGGCGATGCCCGACCAGAAGTCGGAGGTGCCGTAAGCCGACTCGTAGAGGTTGTAGGTGACGGGGAACCTGACCGGTCCCTCCTGATAGGCGTTGTCGGTGAACGTGGTGGTCTTGCCGCCCCAGTCGTCTTCGTAGGAGTAGCTGTTGCCTTCGGCATCGCCAATCCAGAATCCGTCGGCATTGAGCTGCTGGTTCTCGAAAGAGATGGTCACTGTGCTGTCAGCAACGACGGCATTGTCCTGATTGTCACACGAAGTGAATGAAGCGGTTAAACCGCAGACGAGGGCTGTAAGCCCGATAATCTTGTTTGTTTTCATACTGTTTTGATTTTAATAAGGAATAATGTTTATTTAATGATGTATTTCTGTCGGTTCCTGATGTATAGGCCCTTGGTGGGGTTAGGGACGAGGCGGCCTTGGAGGTCGTGGATTTGGTGAAGGGTGAAGGGCGAAGGGTGAAGGGAGGGTACTGAGGTCGCGGCTTGGCGGATGGCCTGGAGCGAGGCGTCGAGGTGGAGGTCTTCGGCACCAAGGATTTCGGTCGACGTCTCCAAGAGCCAGCCGCACTTCTGGTTGATGCCGGTATAGACGCGGACGAAGTCGACGAAGTCGAGACTGACGGGCTGGCGCTGCTCGTCGACAGCCCATGCGATGTCGATGCCGCAGCCGTCGATGTTAGGCGTCACGCGGTCGTCGAGCGTGTTGGGCTGGTTGTCAGCATAGCCCCAGCCGAAGAAATAGAGCACCCAGAAGTACTGGCTGTAACTGGCGGGCACACTGCCGGTGAAGTCGAAGCCGTTGCGGGGCAGGCGCGTGCCCCGGAAGGTCAGACCGTCGGGGAGCCACTCGGGGTAGTACTCCTGCGGATGGTAGCGGTCCCAGCGGTCGAGCTCGCCGCTGCCTCCCCGGTTGTCGGTCCAGGGAATCTTGCCCATCGGGTTGCGGTGGTAGGTAATCTCGTAGCCGTAGTCCACCATCCCGAGGCTGTCGTCGTCGCAGCTGCCCTTGATTTCGTACCACGGGTCGTCGGGCAGTCCGTTGCCGTTCACGTCCTGCGACACCATCACGATGCCAGCCTCGCCGGTGCCGCCGCCGGGGAAGAGTCCCAGCTCCTCCTGGTAGGCATTGCCCCAGATGGCGAAGTCGCGCTGCCCCTCGATGTTGGCAATGGAGTGGTCGAAGTGGAAGGTGATATAGCCGCCATAGGCTCCCAAGGCCACCATGCCGCGCTCGTTGCCTGCCAGGCGCTCCGTACACTTGCGCACCATGTCGGCCTCGGTGTCGCCCGGCTCGTACTCGGGAATGTCGTTGACGTACTGGCCGGGGGCGGGACGGTATTCGTCGACGGCCTGGATATACTTCGAGTGGGTGGTCACATTGTCCATCCGCTGACCCCAAACGGCAACAGCTGTCGAAGCTGCCAATAGAAGTGTTATCGTTTTGTTCATTTCTTTTCTGTTTTAAATAGGAAGGCGGCATGAGCCGGTATGTCGCCCGTCCGCACCTTCCAGTCGAAGGTGCCGTCGGGCAGGAAGTGCAGCAGTTCGCCGCTGGAGACGTAGTTCTTGGCGTCCATCAGGTAGAAGTCGCGGTCTATCGGATTGACGATGATACCGTAGGGCATACGTATCTTCTTCACCTCAAGGGCGTCGGAGAGCGAGGTGCTGGCAATCTGGCAAGTACGCACGTTGACGATGCCGTAGGTGACGGTGTTCGTCATCGTCAGCTCGCTCCACTGACTGCCGTAGAAGTAGAGGGAGTCGCCGACGATGCAGAGGTCGCTGACGGGCTGGTCAATCACGCCGCCGACACGCATCTCGCCGCTGGCATCAGACTCCAGCCAGTAGAGGCGCGAATCGAGATCGGTGTAGTTGCCGCGCGACGTGACCCACAGCCGGCCGTGACCGTCGAGCTTCAGGTGGTGCAGGTTGGGGGCAACCTCAATCTTGCTGACTTCGCGCATTGTCGACAGGTCGACCACGCTGACCGTCGACTCATAGCCCTGGCCCGTCATGCCCTGATAGCCGCCGCTGTTGGCCACATAGAGGCGGTCGCCGACGATGGCCATCTCTTCGGGTTGGAAGCCCACGGTGCAGGAGTCCACCTTCTGGAGCGTGAGCGTATCGACCTTGTAGACGCTGCCCAACGGACTGCCGGCCCCTTCCCTGACGCCACCGACGTAGGAAGAAACGTAGGCATAGCCATCTTTGAAGGTGACATAGCGGCAGTTGGGGATGTTCACCTGACCGATGCGGACGGCATCGGCGGCCCGCGCAACCTCCACCTTGTTGGAGCAGTTGATGACGAGCCACAGCCGCGAACCGTAGATCTGGCAGTCGTTGCCCACGTCGCCGAGCGACATCACCGTGCTGGGGTTGCGCTCGCTGTAGATGTTGCGCAGGTAGTGGACGGTGGAGTCGCTGCCTGAGAGGTCGAGGTAGTCGAGTGTCGACTTGTTTGAGCCCATATTGCCCTCGTTGAGCAGGTACATACCTATGATTTCACTCCTCACGACCTTGCCGCCGGTGTCGATATTCTCCATCGGCACCACCATCACGTCGTCGCGGCAGGCAATCAGAAGAATAACGGAAAGCCTCCCCAAGCCCCTCCAAAGGAGGGGGTGTTTGATTACCTGAAACTTCTTCAAGTAATTCAACATCCCTCCCTTGGGGAGGGCTTGGGTGGGCTTTCTTTCTTTCATATCGTAACGTTAAGGGTCAGGGCATAGTTGCGCCCCGGCATAGGGTAGTTCACGATGACTTCGTAATCCTGGTCGAGGATGTTGTTCACGTCTAACTGGGCCTTCCAGAGCATCTTCTGCCAATGGAAGCTGTAGACAAGGCTCAGGTCGCTGGTGTACCACGGCTCCATGTGGTTGTAGAGTATGTTCTCCTGCTCATCGTAACGCTCGCCGGCATAGATGAACGAGTAGTTGAGCGTCCAGTTACGACGACTGAGGCCGACGATGGCCGAGCCGGAGTGCCAGGGAATGTAGGGTATCTGGTGCTTATAATAAGAGGTGGCGGGGTCGGTGACGTCGCGGGCGTCCTGGTAGGTGTACTGGGCGCGGATGGTCGCGACGAAATCGCGACCCACACTGACATCGGCCTCAGCCTCGACGTCGATGCCCTTGATGTGGACGCGGCCCAAGTTGAGCATCGTCCAGCGGAACTGCTGGCCCTTGGGATAGGCCACTATCTTGTCGTGTACCGTATTATAATAGGCGTCGAAGTGCATGGCGGCGTGACGCACGATGCCCCGTTCGAAGTGCTTGTTCAAGGCGAAGCCCGCGTCGTACTGCAAAGCACTCTCAGGCACGAGGCTGGCATTGCCCATATCGGTGTAGTAGAGGTCGTTGAACGTCGGCATACGGAAGCTCTTCTTGACGTAGGCACGGACGGAGAAGAACGTGCCGCGGAAGGGATATATGTTGACGAAGACGGCAGGCGTGAGCCGCGACAGCGAACGGCTGTCGCTATATTGTTCGCGGTGGGTGCGGTCGTTGATGAAGGTTGCCAACAGCGAGGCCTGCGCCTTCAGGTGGCGGTAGTCGACGGCGGTGGCCAGACTGACAAGATTCGACAGGCGCGTGGGACGGGCGAAGTTCCAGATGTCGGCATTGAGCTTGTTCCACTTCAGGTCGTAGCTCAGCGAGGCACTCCAGCCCGGCAACAGCTCTAAGACGTTGGCGGTCGAGGCGTAGAACTCCTGCTGGCGGTAGCGGTTGTCGACGGGCAGCTGGGTGGTGTCGCGGTTCACGTAGTGGGTGTCGTAATAGGCATACTTGGCCAGCCAGCGCGTGCTGAACCCTTCGCCAATGTTCTTGTTGAAGTCGGCCTGAAAGAAGGTGTTGAGGTCCTGCTGGCGCTCACCGCGCCGCCATACGTTGTTGACAATGGCCCCTGGAATGCCTCGGGCGGAGTTGTAGAGATAGCCCTTCAGCTGCCAGCCACCCTGCGGGAGCCGTCCGTGGAGGTTGGCCTCGACGCGCTCGGCGTGGATGTCGCCATTCTGTCGCACGGCGGTGGTGTCCCAGGCCGTCGAGCCATTGGGATAGCGCCGCTCGTAGCGGAACTTGTACTTGCCGCTGGCCGTCAGGAACTCAGCGCTGAGCGACGAGCTGACCTTATCGGAGAGCTGCTGCTCCCACAACGTAGAGAGTCGGAACATATCGCTGGAGCCGTACTGCGTCTTGAACTTCAGATTGCAGCGCTTGCCGTCGGCAAACTCCGGCCGACGGGTACGGATATAGATGGCTCCGGCATTGCCGAAGTCGCTGGCGGGCTGGAAGATGGCACTCTTCTGACCGTTGTAGAGCGTGATCTCCTCGACGTTGTCGAGCGAGAACTGGCCGAGGTCTATCTGGCCGTTCTGGGCATTGCCCAACTGCACGCCGTCGTAGCTGATGCCTAAGTGGTGGGTACCCATCGAGCGGATGTTGACCGTCTTGATGCCCCCCACCCCGCCGTAGTCCTTCAGCTGGATGCCCGAGAAGTAACGCAGGGCGTCGGCCACGCTGTGGGTGTTGAGACGCTCCAGCAGTTCGCCGTTCAGCTTCTGGCTGGGCACCACCTCGCGCATGGCCGGTCGCGACACGACGACCACCTCTCGCACACGTTGTACGGAGTCCAGTCTGCCTTGTGCCACGACGACGTGACTCACACAGCAAGCCATTGCCCAAACCAAGCACTTCTTACTCTTCACTTCACACTTTTCACTTCCACAGCCTATCCCCAGAGTTCTGCTGAAGTATGGTAGCACACAGGCAGGTCTTCTGACTCATCGTCTGGCAGCGAACGTCTTCCCGGCAGCGTAAGGCCAGTGACTCTCAATTGTTCGCTCCGTCCTAAGGACGACTCACAGCAGCGGGACTGTCCGGGACTTTCACCCAGTTCCCTTTTAAGCACAACCGTTGTACACCTGTTGCGGGTGCAAAGGTACAAATAAGTCAAGAAATAAACAAATAAAAAGTGGTTTTTCTACTGTAATGTTACGCCCATCAGTCCGATGACAACGTCGTTGGAAAGCGTGCGGACGGTCAGTGACTTCAGACTCTTCTGCGGGTTCAGCGGCATACAGAGCATCTGGGCGGCACCGCCGGGGATGAGCCGACCCTCGGCACCCTCGAGACCGAGTGCTTCGCCAAGGTCGCGGCTGACGGTACCCGTCCCGAGACAGACGCGGAACGGTCTGGGCATCGTGGTCGTGAAGGCTTTGCCGTCGACGTAGTAGTCCTGCTCTATCGGGCACCAGTTATCAGGGTTGCACAAGGCTAACGTGTCGGTGCTGTTGTCCGTGTAAGTAGCGATGACGAGTCCGTTGTCGATGCGGCTCTGCATGTGATTCGTCGAGCCGGCCATCAGCAGGTAGGCCGTTGAGGCATTGCCCTTCAAGGGGATGACGACGGAGTCGGGGTAGTTGTCCCAGAGCGAGGTGTAGGCGATATTCGGGCCTTTCTTCGGGGTGCGGAAGGGGATACCTACGACAACAAAGTTGCCGCGCACAAGCAAGGTGCGGAAGACGCTGTCGTTGATAGCAGCGGTCTGTTGGGGGTGACACCACTCACCGATGCCCTGGGTGGGAATCTGGAGGGTGGTGGTCTGCGGACGGGGCGAGAGGTACTGCTGCTTGAAGATATCGTCGACCTCAGCATTGAAGTAGGCGTTCATCTTCTGAGGACGGAGGTTGCCGCCGGATTGCGGTTCGCCTAAACCCAAACGGAGGATTCTCCGGGCTTTCTCGGCTTCCTGGGCTTCTTGCTGTTTGCGTTGATAGTCCTGCATCTCCTTGGTGATGTTGTCGGCCAGCCGATAGTGCAGACTGCTGTAGTCGGTAGGCACGACAAGGGTCTGCGTCTTTTCCGTCGTACCCTCTACCTCCACCATTCCGTACATCGGACGGTACTGCCGGTAGACCATCTTCAGCGGACGACTGAAGTTCTGCGTTATCTCATAGATGTCCTTGCCTTCACGACGTTTCATCGTGTACGTGAGATAGGGCGTCGTAACCGTCACGCTGTCCCAGTCCAACGGCAGGCAGGGACGAAGCACGCACTCGCCGTAGAGAGCCTGGGGCACAATACCGAACAAACCCTGAATGAGCGTTCGGGAGGAAATGCCGATGCAGTCGCCGAAGTCGCGATAGCACTCACCTCGGGCAGCGTCATACTGGCTAATCTGACCAAAGTTGGCAGGCGACTGACCATAGTACATCTGGTCGAGGATGTTGGCCTTCATCAGCGCGAAACCCTCCTTGCTGCGCCCTGACTCGAAGAAAGCCAGCGCCGTGTGCATCACTTCAGCGGCCGCTACGTTGTTGATACTCCAGCTGTAAGGCATCCAATTGCTGGTGGCTATGGTCTGATAGCCGGTCTTCTGCACGGAGACATGGGGGATGTTTTTCGTCACCCAGCCTGTGGCACTGTAGGCCTGGCCTGGGGTACACGCACCACAGTCGATGGGTGTGTAGATACTCCAGACGGCGGGACTCTCGTGCAAGCGCTTCAGTCCCATACCGTCCTGATATTCAGCCCATACGCCGTGTTCGCCCATCCAAAGCTTGAGGTTTATCGCACTCAGGATGGCATCGGCTTCCTGTTGATAGGGCCGACCGTCCTCGCCGATGATCTCAGCAATGCGGGCTGCAAGTTTGTTACCACGATAGTTGTAGGCCGAACTGTGTGTCACAGCACCACCATTATAATATAAGGCATCCGAAGCCCAAATGCAGCAATAGGCATCGTAGAGGTGGTCGCCGTCAGGGTCGTAGTTGCGCTTCTCCCAGGCCAAGTGCGACTTGATGACGGGCCACATACGGCGCATATAGGCCGTGTCGGCGTCATACTGGAAATGCCACAGCAGCTCGTCGATGTAGTTCAGGTTCATGTCGTAGTGGTGCATCTGGTCGTTGCGCTCCGGGTTGCGGCAGATGTAGCCGTTGGAGTACATCTGCGTACCCCACTTCTTCTCGGCACGCGCCAGGTTCATCTTCGGGTCCTGGGAGGGATGCGGGATGGTTGGTTCCACGCCAGTCACCTGACTCTTCGCGTAAGCGTCGAAATGACTGCGCTGACGCTCGTTCCAGCCGAGGGCATCGCCCACATAGGCAGCCCGCCAGCCTGCCAACGGCATTCGCCAGCCGATACAGCCGTGCAACCACGTCTGTCCGTCCCAGTCACCATCGGCAGCCAAGGTCAAGGCCCAACCCAAGGTGTTGATATAAGGATCGGGCGTGTCAAATTGGACACGCGAACATAAAGCCTCGTAATGCCCGACGGCTGTTTCGAACCTCCGCCGTCCCTCGTCAGTCGTCAGCAGCCGCAGCGTGTCTACATCTACCTGCAGAAACGCATCGTCCGAAAGCGTCCATTCCAGTTGCTGCAAGATGTCGCCCGCTGCCTCCAGCACGCCCGGTTTGTCGGCACCGATATCACCATTGCGGTGCAGCCGCGGCTGGGCAACAGGTCTCACGACAGCCTTCAACTTGGGCGCAAAGCCCTTGGCACGGAACTTCCAGACGGCTGACTCGCCGTCAGGGGAAGCCACCACCTCGATGCTCAGTTCAGCATCACCCCAGCCCGTATCCTTCAGAGCGTAGGAGCGCAGACCGTTCTTGTAGTAAGCCTTGCAATGGTCAAGTGCGTCCATCGGCCTATCATCGACCGTAAAACTTATATTACGGTGGTGCCCCTTTTTCACAACAGCGAACACCGGACGGTCACTGGTCTCCAGTCGCCAGTCCGTATGACTGCCATACAGGGCTCTCGTATAGCGGTTCGTACCGTTCTCACATACGAACGCCCCCCCGTCGGGCCTGTACTGGCCGTAGGTGGCCATACTCAACGTTGCCAACAGGACTATCAGTAGTACTACCGTTCGAGTCTTCTTGATACCTGCCATGAGTGTAAAGACATTATACTTCATCATATTTCATCATATATTGGTGCAAAGGTACAAATAATCATGGAATTATCAATTCAGAAACGTTAAAAAAAGACAAGGCTAAGAAACTTTTCACTATTCACTTCTCGCTTCTCGCTTCTTTTGTGTACCTTTGCACAAAATATGTATATATACTTAATTTTATCATTATGAAGATTTCACACATTGAGCATCTGGGCATTGCTGTCCAGAGCATTGAAGAGAGTCTGCCGTTCTTCACGGACGTGCTGGGACTGGAGTGTTATGCAACTGAAGTAGTGGAAGACCAGAAGGTGAAGACCGCTTTCCTGCGCTGCGGCGAGGTGAAGCTGGAGCTGCTGGAGCCGACATCGCCTGAGAGCACCATTCAGAAGTGGCTCGACAAGGGCAACAAGGGCGTTCACCACGTAGCTTTCTGTATTGAGGACGGCGTCGCCAACGCACTGGCCGAGGTCAGCGAGAAGGGCGTGCGCCTCATTGACCAGGCTCCCCGCAAGGGCGCAGAGGGCCTGAACATCGCCTTCCTGCATCCGAAGTCAACCGCCGGAGTGCTGACGGAACTCTGCGAACATTAAGGGGAAAGCCCACCCAAGCCCTCCCCAAGGGAGGGGTGTCTGAATAGTGGATGAAGGGTGAGGCTATACAATAATAATCATTTTAAAGTATAATAATTAAAAAAAAACAAGGAGCACCCTATATGTAACTAAACATCCCTCCCTTGGGGAGGGCTTGGGTGGACTTATTATGAGTAAACAACTTGAAAAGATTAAGCAACTGATAGAGAAGCGCGAGCAGGCGCGTCTCGGTGGCGGTGAGAAAGCCATACAGAAACAGCACGACCGCGGCAAGTACACTGCCCGCGAGCGCATCGACATGCTGCTCGACGAAGGTTCGTTCGAGGAGTACGACATGTTCAAGGAGCACCGTTGCCACA
>CAMHIS010000054.1 GCA_946185285.1 uncultured Prevotellaceae bacterium | reverse complement strand
GGCTACTATGCCTGGCAAAACTAATGTAGCCCCCTCGGGGGCAGAAGGGGGGGCTTTCGTCTTCGACGAACAGCTGCGCGCCGTCATCCGCTCATGGAACCGCTGGTGGCAGGAGGGTGCCATCGTCGACTTCAGCCAGTGTACCGACCCGCGCGCCAAGGAGCTGGAGCGCCGCGTCGTGCTGTCGCAATACCTTACACAGGTGAACTGTGCCAACAGTTTGCCGCCACAGGAGACCGGGCTGACCTACAACTCCTGGTTCGGCCGCCCGCACTTGGAGATGACCTGGTGGCACATGGTCGACTTCGCCCTCTGGAACCGCCCCGAGGTCGTCGCCCAGGTGCTCGAGTGGTATAACACCGTTGCCTACCCCGAAGCCCGCAAGATTGCCCAGCGGCAGGGTTTCAAGGGCATCCGCTGGATGAAGATGACCGACCCCTGGGCTGGTGAAGCCCCCTCGAACACAGGCTCGTTCCTCATCTGGCAACAGCCACATTATATATATATGGCTGAGGACATATACCGTGCCAAGCCCACCACCGAGACTCTAAAGAAATATGCCAAGCAGGTGGAAGAGACCGCCGAGTTTATGGCCGACTTCGTCAGCTACGATGCCAAGACCAAGCGTTACTACCTGCAGGGCGAGACGGCCATGCAGGAGTCGATGTCGAAAGACTTCAGCTATAACCACCCCTTCGAACTGGCCTACTGGCAGTACGGCCTCAGCGTAGCCAACCAGTGGCGCGAGCGTCAGGGCAAGCCCCGCAACGCCGACTGGGACAGAATCATCAACGGCCTCTCACCCCTGCCGATGACCAAGGACGGCATCTACACCGCCGGTCTGCCAAAAGGCAAGACCAATAACTTGAAGAGCTTCGACCCCTTCGACGCCGTAGCCTCGGGAGCCGCCCCCGTCGTCTCCACCGAGACCTTCGCCGAGAAGTGCCGCAACGACCACCCCGCCGTGCTCGGCCCCTTGGGCATGCTCCCCTCCGTCCCCCTATGCTGCAACACTGTTGCAGCAAAGAAGACCCTCCAGTGGGTAATGCAGAACTGGAACTGGCCCACCACCTGGGGCTGGGACTACGGCATGACGGCCATGGCTGCCGCCCGTCTCGGCCAGCCTGAGATGGCCCTTCAGGCCCTGCTCATCGACACGCAGAAGAACACCTACCTCAAGAACGGCCACAACTTCCAGACCGCCGACCGTCTGCGCATCTACCTGCCCGGCAACGGCGCTCTGCTGACGGCCATCGCCATGATGTGCGCCGGCTGGGACGGCTGCACCACGCCCAATAACCCCGGATTCCCGCAGGACGGCAAGTGGAACGTGCGCTGGGAGGGCCTGCAACGAATTCAATAACCAAACTATATGAAGAAACTAATTACAACACTAACTCTTGCGGTCATCACGTTGGTCGCTCAAGCGCAGACACCAGCCTTTCCTGGTGCCGAAGGACACGGACGCTATGTCACTGGCGGACGCGGCGGTAAAATCATCCACGTCATTAATCTCAACGATTCGGGCACGGGGTCGTTCCGTGAGGCCGTCAAAGGCAATGAAAAGAAGACGGTCGTCTTCGACATCGGCGGCGTCATTGCCTTGAAGAGCAATGTCAGCATCGGTGCCAATACGACCATCGCTGGACAGACGGCTCCGGCTCCAGGCATTACCCTGCGCTACTACACCGTCAATCCTGCAGGAAACAACATTATCATGCGCTTTATCCGCATACGTCGTGGTCAGGAGAAGGATGTCAATGACGGTGCCGATGCTTCTACTGCCCGCCATTATACGGGCATCATGCTCGACCACTGCTCATTCTCGTGGTCTATTGACGAGGTAGCCTCGTTCTACGACAACAACAACTTCACCATGCAGTGGTGCACTATCGGCGAGAGCCTCAATAACGCCGGACATAACAAGGGCGCCCACGGCTACGGTGGCATCTGGGGCGGCAAGCTGGCCTCCTTCCATCACAACCTTATCTGCCACGTCAACAACCGTACGCCGCGCTTCAACGGTGCGCGCTACGACTGGACGGGCTACACGGGTAACCAGCTCTACAGCCAGTACAAGTGGCAGAACCCCGTGCAGGCCGAGAACGTCGACTTCCGCAACTGCGTTGTCTACAATTGTGGAAACGGCTGTTATGGCGGCCCTGGCGGTGGACAGGTGAATATCGTGAACAATTACTACAAGACCGGCCCTGCAGGGGCCACTACCCGCGTGACCAACATCTCGGTTGGCAGCAAGGGCAACTCTGAGGGCTACGAGAAATACTGGGGAATGGCCAGCCGCTACTATATCAACGGCAACCAGGTAAACAACCATGCTAATCACGACTGGCAGAACGTTGTCTTTGACAACGGTGTCATCACGCGTAACGGTCGCTACTACTGTGCCGACCCCAACCATTACCACGGTACCGATGCCGACTATCTGACCGAAGGCGGCAAAGACTATGTGAAGATACAACTCGACGAGCCGAAGGCTCCTATCGGTGAAGTGACCACCCACTCGGCAAAGACAGCCTTTGACAAGGTGTTGGGCTATGCCGGTGCTTCGCTTAGTCGTGACAATGTGGATGAACGTTACATGACTGAAGCCCTCAACGGTACGGCCACGTATAAAGGTTCCGTTACAGGCGTTCCGGGCCGTATCGACCGCGTGAGTGATGTCGACGGCTACACTGAACAGAACTTCAGCAAAGGTCTCCGTGAGGCTAACTTCGATACCGACCGAGACGGAATGCCCGACGCATGGGAGACTGCTAACGGACTAAATCCTAACAATGCTGCCGACCCCAACACATTTACCCTTGATCCGACCAAGTACTATACCAATGTGGAGGTCTACCTGAACTCACTGGTTCAGGATATCATGCTGAGTGGTAACGCTGATACAGAAGAGGCTGCTAAAGAGTATTATCCTAAGTATTGTAAAGAGGACGGCACAATCGTGGATGCCGTCAACACCTTAGGCCTGGAACTCAGCGACAATTCCAGCCAACCATCACAGGAAGCCAAAACCTACACTGTTACTTTCAACGGTTCAGACATCGAGTCGCCCACTGGCTTTTTTTCGTATGGCAGCGGAAAGCACAACTTCAATAGTAAGTTCACAGACGCTGCCTACAACGGTATGGACTTCAGTAACGGTCTGAAGATGGAAGGCTCAACCCTGATAGAGTTCACCACCACCTCGACAGCAACGGTAACCATCGTCCAGTCTACCTGGAGCGAACACAGCATAAAGCTTGACGACAATGAATTAACAGCCACGACAGCCACTATCCCAGCCGACAGTAAAGGTGTGCGTGTATATACCATCATTGACCTACCAGCCGGCGAACACCAGATAATGCGCGGCTCCGGTGAGAGTGGCATCTTCTTTGTAGAAGTCAAAACCGGAGGCTCTGTCAAATATGAACGAGTAGCCGCCAAAGTGGTATGGGCAATGAACGACCCGGCCAATGCCAATGCCTACACGTCGGAACCTGACGATGTGTTTACGACCATTGCCTTCGACAGCGGTGATACTGAGAAGACAGGTGTCAGCAACATTACTGACGAAAACGCACAAAAGGTGACGACGGGTATCAAATTCAGACCGTCGGGATCGACACAGACACTGACCTGGAATGTGAAAACCGCTGCAGGTTTGACCTTCACCCCGACCAGACTTACTGGCTACGTAAACCGTTGCGGCACCGATGTTGAAAACGGCATCAACATATCTGTCCATACGGGTAACAATGAGTCCACGACTCTAGGAACGTGGACGGCGTTGCGTTCAGGAAAGACCAACAAGACCGATGGTGATAACAAAACAAGTAAAGCATACGATGCCACGGCTATCTGTCAATATGTCATTGAACTGACTGAAGCACAACAGGCTGCCCTTACCTCTGCTGACGGATTCTTCCTCACCTCTACCGTCGGTGTGAGTGCCGCTAAGGAAGGGGCATTCGGTGAAGTAACCATTGAAGGTCTCATCAACGGTGAGAAGGTAGCCGTCGAAATGTACACCCTCAATACCGTTACAGCTCCGCTGGATGGAGGTGCCGTCAGCATAGCCCCGATGTCTGCACAATACGAGGCTGGTACCGAAGTAACGCTGACAGCTACCGAGGCCTTCGGGTTTGATTTCGTCAACTGGACCGACGCTGATGGCAATGTTGTCAGCACCAATGCCCAGTTCAACTACACCGTGAATGGTAATGGCACACTGACAGCCAACTACAAGGCCGTTGACACCTACGAACTGAATCTGACTGTCGACGGCACCAATGACTACATGGTGACTGTGGAACCAATGCCAACGTTAGTCGAAGGCAAATGGATGTATGAGTCGGGCACCGTCGTGAAGCTGAATGCCAACCAGTATGAGGGACTCGTGACCTTCAACAACTGGAGCGACGGCGAAACGTCAAGCTCGAAGATAGTGCCAATGACTGGGAACGTCATTCTGACGGCTATCTACTCTCAGGCCGACATCATTGCCGGCTGGGACTTCTATACGACAGGCAACAGCGGACGCAAGGCTGATTATGCCACTCAGGACAATGAGGGTGATGCCCTGAGTCTGGTAAACACCGCTACCGGCGAGACCAGTAGCTGGCTCGACAAATCGACAATAGCTGCCGGGGGATACGAAGGACTGGCAGGAGCTGCCGTTAACTGGAACAAGGGCCAGAATAACGGCGACGTGGGCAACTACCACTGGCAGACCAAGGTCAACGCTGAAGCCTTCACAGACATCAATGTGCAGTTCCAGATGCTGTTCAACTATAACGCCTATAAGACTTACAACGTGGAATACTCTACCGACGGCAAACAATGGACTGGCGTTGGCAGTATCAGCATGGAACGCCGCCAGATTGCTACATTCAGCAAAACCCTGCCCGCCGCAGCAAATAATAAAAAGGAACTGTACATCCGTATGATTGCCGATAAGAATTCGGCCATTGACAACGGCGTTCCCTCTGAGAATGACGGCAACACCTTGGGGATGTTCTTCATAACCGGCACGCCTAAGTTAGTTGACGATGGCACACCTCCTCTACTCATTGCAACAGTTCCGGTTGACAAAGCAGAGGGCGTCTCAGCTACGGGCAAGATTGTACTGACCTTCGACGAGCGTATCAAGGTGGCTGAAGGGTCTAAGGCGAAACTTTCAGACATGGAACTGACGCCCGCCGTCAGCGGTAAGACGATTACCATCGACTATAAAGGTTTGGAATATGCCACGAACTATACATTCACTCTTCCGGCCAACACTGTCAGCGACCTGACAGGCAATTCAATGGCAAAAGCAATAACGCTGACCTTTACGACGATGGAGCGTCCTGCTATTGAAAAGGGCCTCTATGATGCCGTTGTCGAAGACGTTGAGCAGCTTGTTGCTGCAATCAAAGCTGCCGAGAACCGTAACGACAATAATACCAGGTTCCGCATCTTCGTCAAGAACGGTACATATAAACTGCCGAAGGGCAATGCCGACAAAACCTACGACGTGGAATTAGCCGATGGAACAACTGCCAGTTTCACCAAGAAAGATCCCATCACCTACATCAACAGCAGCAATATCTCGTTTATCGGCGAGAGCCGTGACGGTGTTGTCATAACCAACACTATTCCCGCCAATGAGACCTTTGAAGGTAAATACGGAACAGCCAGCATCTATGAGGGTATCAGCAAGAGCGATGTGTTCCAGATAGGCAGCAAGGTGACGGGTACCTACTGGCAAGACCTGACGGTGTCGACAGACATGGCCGATGGACGCGGACGCGACATCGCTATTCAGGATCGAGGAACAAAGTCGGTATTCAAGAATGTATGCCTGCATGGATATCAAGACACCTGGACATCGAACAACGACAATGGCCTCTATTATTTCGAGGATGGGGTTATTCGCGGACGTACTGACTATATGTGTGGTAAAGGCGACATTTTCTTCAATCGTGTAGAACTGCGCCAGTTGAAAGGAGGTTATGCTGCCGTGCCGTCGAAGAGTATCAAGTATGGCTTTGTCTATAAGAACTGCATTATCAACGGCGACGAAAGTGGTGTCGACGGCAACTACACCCTCGGGCGTCCGTGGGGCAGCGGCACCCCCGTAGCCTTGTTCATCGACACCCGTATGAATGTCGTGCCGTCGGCCATTGGATGGAACGAGATGTCGAACGGCTGGCCGAAACGCTTTGCTGAATTCAACTCTATGACAAAAAGCGGTTCTGCTATCGATCTCTCGGGGCGCAAGAAGACTTTCGGAGACGGACATGGAAACAATCCTGTACTTACTGCCGAGGAGGCTTTTGAGGCGGGCAATCTGCATAATATGTACGGTGACTGGGACCCCACATTACTGACTGAGCAGGCACCTACCCCGAAGAGCGTCTATCTGCAAGGCACAACGCTAACCTGGGATGACAGCCGTTACGCCCGCTGCTGGGCTGTTGTGAAGAACGATAAAGTGATTGACTTCACCATAGAGCCGAAGTACACTGTTGACGACGTAACGGCTACCTACGCCGTGCGTGCCGCTAACGAGATGGGAGGACTTAGTGATGCTGCTCTTGCCGTAAGCATTTCCGACGGCATTGAGAGTGTAACCACTCTCGGAGCCACCGACAATGTCGTGTACAACCTTCAGGGCATTCGCGTGAAGAACGCCTCAAAAGGTGTCTTCATAATTGGAAAAAGGAAAATAGTAAGATAATATTATTGAATTAAACACTGTTTGTAATGAAACAATACCTTGACATACTAAACCGGATACTGACCGAGGGAACGCAGAAAGGCGACCGTACAGGTACAGGTACTATAAGCATATTCGGAACGCAGTCACGCTACAATTTAGAAGACGGTTTTCCACTCCTGACAACAAAGAAGCTACACTTGAAGTCGATTATCTATGAACTGTTGTGGTTTCTGAAAGGCGATACCAACGTGCGCTACTTGCAGGAGCATGGTGTTCGCATCTGGAACGAGTGGGCCGACGCTGACGGCGAACTTGGTCCCGTATACGGTCATCAGTGGCGGTCGTGGCCCGACTACAAAGGAGGTACCATCGACCAGATACAGTACGTACTCGACCAGCTAAAGACGAACCCCAACTCACGCCGCATGATAGTTTCGGCATGGAACGTGGCTGAGGTCAACGAGATGGCACTCCCCCCGTGTCACACCATTTTCCAGTTCTACGTGGCTGACGGCCGACTCTCGCTACAACTCTATCAGCGTAGTGCCGACACATTCCTTGGCGTGCCATTCAACATTGCCTCGTATGCCCTCCTGCTGCTGATGATGGCGCAAGTGACTGGCTACAAGGCAGGTGACTTCATACATACCACGGGTGATACCCACCTCTACCTGAATCACCTCGACCAGGCCCGCCTGCAGCTGACCCGCGAACCGCGTCAACTGCCCCGTATGGTGTTGAACCCGGATGTCAAGTCGTTGTTCGACTTCCAGTATGAGGATTTCATGCTGGAGGGCTACGACCCTTGGCCGCACATCAAGGCTGACGTATCGGTATAGGTTAAACCTAAACCGGGCATTAGAAGTATTTGGCACGTAAAAACACTGATCAACACGGTTTTTATCCGTCAATCCGTCACCTTTGCCCTATCGGCCTTATGCTGAGCGTGTTACGTGGTGACGGATGATGGTGACGGGTGACGGATGGCTATGTGCTCCGACGGCTGTAATGATGCACGTCCGGTGAACGATGATTCAACGCACGTGAACATTTGGCACAGAGACTTAGCGTACGGGAATGCGCCGTGCATCCGTCATCCGTCACCATCATCCGTTACAACGTATCCACTTGATTGTCTGTTGTTTACGTGGATGTGACGGATGTGACGGATTTAGATCAATAGCATCCTTTACCGGCTGCCGTTGACAGCGAGTCAAGGTGGAAGTCATAGTCAAGATTGGTCTCGTCAATCTTGACAAACTGTTGCTTTCCTTGAATGCTGTCCTTGGAGGTCTCCCATTGGATACGCTTAAAGTTGATGGTGTCGTTCTCAACAGCCGGCGTCCTTAGCAGGCAATCGATGAACTGGTACATGAACACTTTCGCCGTGTCGTTCTGTTCGCCCATAACAACATCGTCATCGTAACCTGTTACTATACAGCCCGTACAAGACAGCCGCAGTCCCTTGCCTTCAGTAAATCGCAAGGCGGCACCGCGGTCTCCACTAAAGGGATAGAACTGGGCCAGCGTGCAGTGGTCAATGGTTGCTATACCACCATAAATGGCCAGACAGTCGTCTAAGGTGTTTGTCAGCTGGCAATATTGAAGGCCGATATGACTGTTATACGATACAATACCATACCCTTTGGCATTGTGTACCGTACAACGGTTCATTGTGAGCCGCTGAACGGTTGAATCAGTAGTGGCAGAATCCTCTAACTCTATAGCTGTCAGCGTATTCCTTATCTCTGTGTCTGTGAGCACGTTCCCCGTTGAAGAGCGGGTAAAGCTAATGCCCCTCCACTGGCCACTGACGCGGTCGTAGGGCAGATAGTCAAACATGTGGTCAAGCCGGTCCCCGCGCATCAGCACATGCTCAGTCCGCAACTGTCCTTCAACGGTGATGCTGGCCCCATCGTGGAAATAGAGGGTCGTATTCTTTATTGTCAGGACTGCTCCACTGTCAACTTTGATGCCTTCACCGTAGACTACAATAGGCTTTGCCGATGTGATGAGCGTGTCACGTGTAACGGTCAAATTAGTAACGGCTATCGCGTCCCACGCAAATGCCTGCAGACAGACGCGCTGCTCCACCCCGCTCTCCAACGAGAACACGACGGCATCTTCAATCATCTGGGCATCTGCTTGGTTGTTCTCAGGCGATGTCAGTTCGACGAACACGCGAAGGCTGTCGCCGCGTCGCACCTCGAGGTCAGTAACCACAGACCCCATGCTGTTGTCAAGGTAAGAACCGTCGACATTGACGCGGAAGCCCGTCTGGTTGCCGTTTTTCAGACTGACGGAGTTCAGACGAATACCGTCGCCCGAGTTATTGAACACCCAGAAGGTATAGGTACTTGAACCGACCGTGGAAAACACGGTATCCATCTTCACCGTATCGACCGAGAACGTCAGCAGATTGCTGCGGCTTGTCGTAAAAGAGTCGTCGTCAGAGCATGATACAAGCATACCCCATATTATGAGAATGTATAGGAATGAACGTCTCATCATACCCATAAAACGTACTACCCTCCTATTTTATTGTGCTACGGTTTGCAGACACTAACTTCTTTAACCGTTTATACTCTTTTTTGGTGAGTCGCATGAAAGAGCCGTGCTGTGGTCCTGTGACACCCTTGATGTCTACGGGGTTCTTGAAATTGCGCAGGTGTTCGTCAGCCTCGCAGATGCGGTAGTGCTTGGGACGGTCGCTGTACTGTATGTAAGCCACATGCCACGTCTTTTCCCCTATCAGCTGAAAGGCCGAACTGCCCTCACATTTCTTCTTGCCCTCAAACGAGACGTAGTCGTCCTCAACAGGTTCGCCCCATTCGGAGGTCAGCTGCTTTGACGTCGCCGTATAGATGCCCGGCTTGCCACCTTCCTTTTTGATAAGCATGTGGTACAGTCCGTCAGCGGGCAGGTAGTTGATGTCGGCATCAATAGTGGCATAGCCCCAATCGAAGAGCAGGCGAGGCTGTGTCAGTTTGGTAAAGCTCTTGTCGGCGTATGAGTAGTACATACGGTCATACTTTTCCTCGTTACGGTTCCACATGGAGTAGTAAATCATATAACCGCCCCGCTGTCCGTCGGCCCACACGTAGTCAGGGTCCCAGAATATCTGCGGTGCCCAGACGCGATTGATGGTAGACCAGTCCTTATACACGCTCTCAGACTCAGGGTCGCAGAAAATAGAGGTTCCCTTGCGGTAGTCGAATGAGACGCTTGTCCAGTTGAGCAGGTCGTTGCTCTTCAGAAGGTCAATGCCGTAGTTGTCCCAGTCGTTCTGCTTGCCCAAAGCCTTGGTCATCGAATTGTTCATATCGGTGGTCACCATCAGGTAGCCCTTACCGTCATGGGTACGACAGATGTAGGCATCGCGCTGCCCGCCCTCGATGCGGGCGTGCTCTTTGGGGTCCATGATAGGGCCACCGCCCATCACGTCCTCATAGCTATAGCCGTCGCGACTGATGGCGTAGGCTGTCCACTGTCCCCGGTCGCTCATGTGGCAGTACAGGTATCCGTATTCTCCTTTCTGCAAGTTCTGTGCCGTCGCCGTCATACTGATGGCAACCATAGCTGTCAATATAGTCTTCTTCATCGTCATCATTTATTTCTCTTCACTTCTCGACATGTATCCAGTCGGCGTCTATCCAGCCACGGTCGCACTTCAGGTCAGTCTCGGCGGCAACATAGCCGAACTTGGCACCTATCCACTTTCCCTCCTTCATTTGGAACTCATCGCCGCAATCCTGGTAGGTTTTGCCGTTCAGACTATATGCGAATTGTACTTTCGAGTCATTGACTTTCAGGCGCAGGTAGATGTCCTCGTGGATGCCGGGCTTGTAGTCTGTCTTGTCGACTGCCGTAGGCTTCAGCGTTGCGATGACATGCTCCGTCTGAGCCATACCCTTGTCGGCAGCCTTGCAGGTCATCTGTACCAGCTGGAACTCTTGTCCCGAACGTCGGACAACGAGTGCAGAATAATCAAGTCCCATCATCATGAGGCCGCCGAACTGCCCGTCGGCTTTCGACGTTAGGCGCAGCTTGGTAGTTACGGTAAACTGGTCGGCGGGCGTTTTCTGGAGTAGCATATTGGGCACAAGCCATAGGTTTTTCCAGCCCTCTTCAAGCTTATGCGTATAAATGCGGAAAGTGCCGAAGGCTGTGGGTACGCCGTACTTCTCATCGTAGTTGGCCTGCCACTGCCATTGTAGCCCCAAGGTCGGCGTATTGAATTCATCGCTTTCAACCGGGTTTGAAATTAGTGTACTCGAAGATTCTGGCTTCTTGTAGGTTGTCACAGGCTCACCCTTCTTGCCCATAACCGGCCAGCCGCTGTTCCAGTCGACGGGCTGCAGGTGGACAACCCTCCCGTATGCCTCTTTGTCCTGGAAGTGCAGGAACCAGTCCTCACCGTACTTCGTGTGTACCCATCCCCCTTGATGAGGGCCGTTGATGGCCGTCTTGCCCTGTGCCAACACTATCTTGTACTCATAGGGCCCATAAGGGCTTTTGCTTCGCATTGCCAACTGAAAGCCTGTCGGGACGCCGCCGGCAGGACACATAATCCAGTACCAGCCGTCGCGCTTGTAGAACTTCGGCCCTTCGCAGGTGCGATTCTCAGTACCATTACCATCGAAAACGATGACAGGTTGTCCGATAACTTTCGTGCCGTCAGCCGACAACTCTCGAACGGTCAACACAGAGGCGAACTTCGCCCGTGAATTTGCCCAGCCGTTCACCAAGTAGCAGCGCCCGTCCTCGTCCCAGAGCGGGCAGGTGTCAATGTAGCCCTGACCTGAGATGACACATACTGGCTGCGACCATTTTCCAGAAGGGTCTTTCGTCTTAACCATCATGACACCAAAGTCTGGGTCACCCCAGTAAATGTAGTACTCGCCGTTGTGGTAGCGTATGCTGGGAGCCCAGACGCCATTGCCGTGCTGCGGGGTGCTGAAGTGCTCTGTGAGCCGTTCGTTGCCATCGTAGAGTTTTTCCAAAGCATGGCCAACAATCTCCCAGTTCACTAAGTCACGGGAGTGGAGAATAGGCAGTCCGGGTACGCATTGGAACGATGAGGCAGTCATGTAGTAGTCCTCGCCACTAGGACCTACACAGACATCAGGGTCTGAGTAGTCGGCGTTAATGACCGGGTTGGTGTATGTCCCGTTACCGTTGTCAGGATGCCATACCTGCGATTTGTATTGCGCCTTCGCGCTCATTGGCAGAACGGCAATCAGCATAAGAATTAGTTTTTTCATAATCTGTTTATAGTTAGTTTGTAGTTTTTTTCAGTATATTCGATACGCATTACGCAGCGCAACTCGTCGTCGGCGGGCGACAGACTGAGAGCGACATGTCCCATCGTGCGGCGCAAGTTTATTTCCACACAAGGATGCAACAGACATTGGTCACCGTTGACCAGCATCATGTCGATACCGAAGGGGCCACGATATTTCCCTTTGAACAACCTGTCTGACTCCTGACAAATCTTTCCTTGAATATTATCGATTAAAGCTATTGAAATATAGTGGCTTATCATTTCACGTTTTACCTTTTCTGTAGCAAGTATATTTCCTGTATAAGCCCCGTTGGTCGTATGAAATAGTGACAATCCAAGATAATCAATACCGCCCTCTCCGTCACTATAGAACTCCATGCCGAAGTCTTTAACCTTATTATAATAGGGTTCAACCATTACTGCCCCTTGTGAGTCCACAACATTGTGAAACCAACCTGCAATATGTTCCGAGTTCGTAAGATTCTGTTTGGAAGACAAGAATCGCAGTCCGCGACCACTCGACGACCAAGGCGCTTTCAGTACCAAGTGACCATACTGCGACAAAAGTTGCCCAACCTGTTCTTCAGTCCTACATTCGAACGTTTCGCCGACGGTGCCCTCCACCCGCAACTTAGGCAGCAGAGAGCCTGCCGTCCGGCGGTGCGAAAGCAGACGAATGGTTTGCAACTGTTCATCCGTAGGCAGTTGTTCTGTACCCAACCCGCATCGCATCAGCTGGGCTCGCAGGGCGCTGTTCCAGCCCCAGGGCTCGATGCTGTATTGTTGTCCCGGATAGAACGGGAATTTGGCCGGGGCGAACTCAGGGTTAGCTCCGACCAGAATGTCATCGCCCAACAGGGTGTGAGCCCGATGGCGGAGCTTTTGCCATGCATTACGCGCCTGGTCAACGTCGTCAACCATCACGACATCTCCCACTTTTGCCCAAACAGCAGGCAGAAAACCAAGGTCGTGACGCAGTTGACGCCCGGCGTGCGGAGCTGTGAAGTTCGAGAGTCCACTGGCCAGCGCAATGTCGTGTTCAGGGTTGAATATGTGAAGTCTCATACGCTTTTTGCGCGCAAAGATACGAAAAAAGTCTGATACTATGACGCGCGAATCATTTTTTTTTAGTACCTTTGCACAATTAAAAAGAAAAAAGGGTAGAAAACTAAATGAAACAAACAGCCATTCTGCTTCTGCATTGTCCTGACCAACAGGGCATTATCACGGAAGTGACGAAGTTTATTACAGACAACAAGGGTAACATCGTTTACCTCGACCAATACGTTGACAAGCTCGACGGCATGTTCTTCATGCGCATTGAGTGGGAGTTGGAGGGATTCCTCATTCCGCGTGACAAGATCTACGAATACATCACTACCTTGTACGCCCAGCGCTATAAGATGAAGTTCTCGCTCTACTATAGCGACAAGCGCCCCCGCATGGCCATCTTCGTCTCGAAAATGAGCCATTGTCTCTACGACCTCCTGGCCCGCTGGAAAGCGGGAGAATTTGCCTGCGAGATTCCTTGTATAGTGTCGAACCACGAGGACCTGCGCTATGTGGCCGATCAGTTCGGCATTCCTTACTATGTATGGAGCATCAAGAAAGACCACTCGAACAAGGCTGAAGTAGAGAAGGCAGAGATGGAACTGCTCAAGAAACTCGACATCTCGTTCATCGTACTGGCACGCTATATGCAGATTATCTCTGACGAGATGATTGCCGCCTATCCGCACCATATCATCAACATCCACCACTCGTTCCTGCCTGCCTTCGTGGGCGCCAAGCCCTACCATCAGGCCTGGGAGCGCGGCGTGAAGATTATCGGAGCCACGAGCCACTATGTGACAGCTGAACTGGACGCCGGCCCCATCATTGAGCAGGACGTGACGCGCATCACCCACAAGGACACGCCTGAAAGCCTCGTTCTGAAAGGCAAGGATTTGGAAAAAATTGTGCTGAGCCATGCCGTACAGAAGCATATAGAGCGCAAGATTCTAACGTATAAGAACAAAACGATCATCTTCTCATGAACGTAGCAATCGTAAAATATAACGCGGGAAATGTCTATTCGGTTGTGAACGCCCTGAAACGATTAGGCATAGAACCGCTGCTGACGGACAATGCTGAGGAACTTATGAAGGCAGACCGCGTGCTGTTTCCCGGACAGGGTGAGGCCCGTGGCGCTATGGAGTATCTGAAAACCCGTCGGCTGGACGAGGTTATCCGCTCGCTGCAGCAGCCTGTCCTGGGCATCTGTGTGGGCCAGCAGCTGTTGTGCCGCCACTCTGAAGAAGGCGACGTCGACTGCATCGGCGTTTTTAATGCAGAGGTGAGGCGATTCCAGCCTGAGAAACATGAGGAGAAAGTACCGTGTATGGGATGGAACAGGCTTTACGACACTAAGTCGCCGCTGATGCAGGGAATAGAAGGCGGCTATGTCTACTTCGTCCACTCGTACTATGTACCTCTGTGTAAGGAGACCATCGCAACGGCTGACTATATACAGCCCTACTCCGCTGCGATGCACAAGGACAATTTTTACGCCTGCCAGTTCCACCCCGAAAAGAGTGGCAAGGTGGGTGAGCAGATTATCAAAAACTTCTTAGCGCTATGATAGAACTGATTCCCGCCATTGACATCATCGAAGGCCAGTGCGTACGCCTGACCAAGGGTGACTACGACCGTAAGACTGTCTACCGCGACTCCCCAGCCGAAGTGGCCAAGGAGTTCGAGCAGTTAGGCTTCAAGCGGCTGCATGTCGTCGACCTTGACGGCGCCAAGTCGAAGCACATCGTGAACAGTTCGGTGCTCAGCCGTATCACGGCTGAAACTCGGCTCATCGTCGACTTCGGCGGCGGCATCAAGACCGACGAGGACATTGAGAAGGCCTTCGAGGCTGGAGCCAGTATGGTGACCGTCGGCTCTATTGCCGTCACACAGCCTGAACTGTTTATGGGCTGGCTCGACAAGTATGGTGCTGACCGCATGATTCTCGGAGCCGATGTGCGCAATGGCAAGATTAGCATCAACGGCTGGAAGAAGGACTCTACCGAAGACCTGTTGCCATTCCTCAAGAAATACATCGATGCGGGCGTCAGGACTGTGCTCTGTACGGAAATATCGAAAGACGGAACGCTGCAAGGTCCCGCCATCGACCTGTACAAGCAGGTGATGCAGGTCTACCCTACCCTTCACCTCATTGCCAGCGGCGGCGTCTCGAGTATCGACGACATCAAAGGCCTCGACGCTGCGGGCATACCTGCCGTTGTCTTCGGAAAAGCTATCTACGAAGGTAAAATCAACTTGAAAGAATTATGGGACTCGCAAAACGCATAATACCCTGTTTAGACGTGAAGGACGGCGAGACCGTCAAGGGCACGAACTTCGTCAACCTGCGTTCCGCTGGCGACCCTGTGGAGTTGGGCAAAGCCTACTCTGACCAGGGAGCCGACGAGTTGTGTTTCTTAGACATCACAGCAAGCTTTGAGGGCCGTAAGACCTTTACGGAGATGGTGACCCGTGTGGCTGCTGAAATCAACATTCCCTTCACCGTCGGCGGCGGCATCAACGAACTGGCCGACGTGGAGCGTCTGCTCTATGCTGGAGCCGACAAGGTGAGCGTCAATAGTGCCGCCATCCGCCGCCCGCAGCTCATCGACGAGATAGCCAACCGCTTCGGTTCACAGGTCTGTGTCTGCGCCATCGACGCCCGACTCGATGCTGACGGCTGGCATTGCTACCTGAAGGGCGGACGTGAGTGGACTGAGCGCGGACTCTTCGAGTGGGCGCACGAAGCTCAGGAGCGTGGTGCCGGCGAGATTCTCTTTACATCGATGAACCACGACGGCGTGAAGGAAGGCTATGCCAACGAAGCCCTGCGCGAGTTGGCCGACAACCTGTCGATACCCATTATCGCAAGTGGCGGAGCTGGTTGCAAGGAGCACTTCCGCGATGCCTTTACGCTTGGCCATGCTGATGCGGCTCTGGCTGCCAGCGTCTTCCACTTTGGCGAAATACCAGTGCCCGAACTGAAACAGTACCTCCACAACGAGAACATCAACGTCAGACTGTAATAAATCGTAAATCGAAAATAAGTAAATTGAAAATGGATATTGATTTTGAAAAGTGCGGCGGCCTCGTGCCTGCCATCATCCAGGATGCCAAGACAAGGAACGTACTGATGTTAGGATATATGAACCAGGAAGCATTCGACAAGACGATGCAGACCAGGAAGGTGACCTTCTGGAGCCGTTCGCGCAACTGCTTGTGGACCAAGGGAGAGACCAGCGGAAACTTCTTGAACCTGGTCGACATCAAGGTTGACTGCGACAATGACACTTTATTAGTACGTGCCACTCCCGACGGCCCTACCTGCCACAAGGGTACCGATACCTGCTGGGGCGAGGACAACACCGCACTGCAAGGCTACTCCTCGCAGCCTACTAACCCGCTCCTTTTCCTGACTGAGCTTCAGGACTTCATTGACCGTCGCCATGCAGAGATGCCTGAAGGCAGCTATACCACGTCGCTCTTCAAGGACGGCATCAACCGCATCGCACAGAAGGTTGGCGAAGAAGCATTGGAGACCGTAATTGAAGCTACTAACGGCTCCAGCGAGAAGTTGGTGTATGAGGCTTCAGACTTGTTCTATCATCTGATAGTCCTGCTTACCAGTAAGGGGCTGCGCATTGAGGATGTTGCTGCTGAGCTGGCCAAGCGTCACGATCCCAACTGGGACAAGAAGCGCCGAGCAGCCAAGGCAGCAGGAACAATGGAATAGTAAATCGAAAATCCGTAAATCGAGAATAAAGATGGTGCTGATCAACTACAAGAACGTAAACATCTATCACAAAGATGGTGATACCGTGCTTCACAACGTGGACTTCCATGTTGAGGAGGGAGAGTTCATCTACCTCATCGGTCGAGTAGGCTCCGGCAAAAGTTCACTATTGAAAACCATCTACTGTGAATTGGACATTGACGAGGCCGACGAAGCCAATGTCCTGGAATACGACCTGCTGACCATCCGCCGCAAACAGGTACAGGACCTTAGGAAAAAGATGGGTATCATCTTCCAGGATTTGCAGTTGCTGAGCGACCGCTCTGTCTATCGCAATCTCCGCTTTGTACTGAAAGCTACTGGATGGAGGGACAAGGAGCGCATAAACAACCGCATCGACGAGGTGCTCGAGCAGGTCGGAATGGCTGACAAGAAAGACCGTATGCCTCATGAGCTGTCGGGGGGCGAGCAGCAGCGTATCAGCATTGCCCGGGCACTGTTGAACGCGCCTGAGCTTATCGTTGCCGACGAGCCGACGGGTAGCCTCGACTATGAGACGGCCGATACCATTATCCGTCTTCTCCGTGAAATATCCCTTAGGGGGACAGCGGTTATCTTAACCACCCACAACCGTTCTCTTCTGAACAAGTATCCGGGTATTGTCTACCGTTGCAACGACGGACGGTTGGAGGAGGTTACTAACGACTATAATCAGATGCAGTTCTCGGAAGAAGAGCTGAAGGATTGAGCGAGAAACTTGAATTAAATAAACAATAAGACCTATGAAAGTAATGAAATTTGGCGGAACCTCTGTTGGCACGCCACAAAGAATGAAGGAAGTAACGCAGCTCGTCACCAAGTCTGGAGAGCCTGTTTTCGTCGTACTCTCGGCCATGTCGGGGACAACCAACTCGCTGGTCGAAATCTCTGACTACCTCTACAAGAAGAACGCCGACGGCGCCAATGAGGTCATCAACCGCCTGGAAGCCAAGTACATGAAGCACGTCGAGGAGCTTTATTCGCAGGACGAGACGAAGCAGACCACCCGCGACTTTCTGAAGGAGGAGTTCAATTACCTGCGCTCGTTCACCAAGGAGATATTCACCTCGTTCGAAGAAAAAGCCATCGTGGCCCAGGGCGAGATGATGTCTACCAACATGGTGGTGAACTACATGAAGGAGCAGGGCATCAAGGCCGTGCTGCTCAACGCCCTCGACTTCATGCGCACCGACAAGAACGCCGAGCCCGACCCCGTCTATATCAAGGAGAAACTGCAGGCCGTCATGCAGGAGAACGAGGGCCAGCAGGTCTACGTCACCCAGGGCTTCATCTGCCGTAATGCCTACGGCGAGGTCGACAATCTGCAGCGCGGCGGCTCTGACTACACAGCATCGCTCATCGGCGCAGCCCTGAATGCAGAGGAAATCCAGATCTGGACCGACATCGACGGCATGCACAACAACGACCCACGTGTGGTCGACAAGACGCAGCCCGTCCACCAGCTGCAGTTCGAAGAGGCTGCCG
>CAMHIS010000053.1 GCA_946185285.1 uncultured Prevotellaceae bacterium | reverse complement strand
GTCCAGAGCCTGTGGCTACTGCCATGAAGCAAGTGGAGATGGAGTTCTTCCAGTCAGAATACTACCTGACGCTTCGTCGCCGCATTGAGGCAGGCGAGAACATCAAACCGCAGGAGTGGAAAGAGCTGGACCGCCAGCTGAAAGTGGTATACCCGAACTTCAGCAACAGTCTCTATGCACTACATAACCTGTCGCCCACAGAGTATCAAGTATGCATGTTGCTGAAGATCCGCACCAAACCCGTGGAGATAGCAGCCGTGCTGAGCAAGGACAAGAGTACCATCAGCAGCATCCGCACACGCCTCTGCAAGAAAGTACTGGGCAAGGAAGGAAGCGGAAAAGACTGGGATGAGTTCGTCCTGTCGTTGTAAACAATTATCTACCTTATCAACAGACAGTTACGAGAGGTTTGCAAACTATTTGCAAACTCCGTTTTCACCTGTTGAGACAAAAGCAAACTATTTGTCAACCGTATTATTTGGAGGAATAGCAGGAAAACACTAACTTTGCACCAGAAACCTAAAACCAACAAAGAATATGAAAAGGTTTGTTGCGATGTACCTTTGCTATTTGTCATTGCTGCAAACAGCATCGGCTCAGACTCGAGATGTACTCGAGATTGTTTTTCCCACGGGGACGGAAGGCTTCGTGGAAGTATATAATATTAATAGGTTAGGGGATGAATGCGACACGCTTCCAATAGTGAATGGGCGAATGGTGATGGAACAAAGCAATCTGCCGAAAACACTTGAGCTGAAGTACATGAAAGAACGTCTTGACAGCAACAAAGTGTGGATAAGTATTAATCAGAGAGACCTCCGGCGGGGAACTCTCCCCATAGGTCATGGACATAGTGTAATCACCATCGATTCGCTTTCTTCACGTCGAATCACAGGTATCCTCGAAGATGAGTTTGGCGATTTTGAAGCATGTGACCAGTACTGGCGTGACCGACAGCGCTTTAGGAGTGAAGAATTCCTGAAGGCACATTCTCAAAGTGTGTGGGCGCTCTATCATTTGGACTTAGACTGGGATGCCGACACTTTGCAGAAGGCATTGAACTGCTTCTCAGAGTCCTTGCGCAACTCTGAACGAGGAAAGAAGCTGCAACAGTTCATCTTAGACAGGAAAAGCAAGACAGGCGTAGCGAAGCTCTTTCCCATGTGGGACATAGCAGGGAAGGCTCATTCCTTTGAGGAGTGTATGGGCGACAAGGACTATATGCTGCTGAATCTATGGGCAAGCTGGTGTGGCCCTTGCCGTGCTGAGATTCCCGATCTGATGGCTTATTATGAGGAATGCCGTGAGCGTGTAGCCTTTGTCAGCGTGTCGATAGACGAAAAACGAGAGGCATGGCTGAAAGTAGTAGAAGCAGAGCCCAAATACGAATGGCCTAACCTCGCGTCTAAGTTTGACGGCACTCCCAAAGGGCGACAGCTTCCCCTTCTATTCAATCCTGGCTATATTCCTTTCTTTTTCATTATAGACCGTCATGGAAACACCGTCTATAGTTCGCTGGAACAAAAGACTGACGACAGGCCATTGGACGATGTTAAAAGGCGACTCAATGAGCTATTAGAGAAATAACGTAAACCGATCATTAATATGAGAAAGAATTTGATTGTAATGTGCGCTTTGTTGCTGACCGCCATGTCGGCTCAGGCACAAAGGCTACGGGTAGGCGAGCATAGCTCGGGAATGCAAGTGAAGTACACCGTCAAGGGTGTGAGTAATGAAAACGGCAAGACGGTGTATCTGGAAGACCGCCTGACATCGAAGGCGGTGGACAGCACTGTTGTGGCCAAAGGCAAGTTTGCGTTCAAAGGCCAGGCCGACAAGGATGCCATATTCGGCATCACCTTCGACCAGAAAGACTGGCGCAGTTGGCGGATGCTCTTCTTCAACGATGGCAAGACTGTCAGCGTCAACATGAACGACAGCACGCTGAAGGGCTCACCGCTGAACGAGCGTCTGGCTTACTATAATAAAGAAATCTCGGGTCTGCCGAGCAGCTATTATCCAAAGCATAAGGGTAAGATGACGAAGAAAATGTTTGAAGAGGAGCGCGAGACCCTTCTGCCTGCTGCACTCATCGTAGAAGGGCAGAGATGTTTCGGAACGAAAGGATTGCTTAGCATGCTGGAAGAGAAACCTGCCTATGCCGAGCATCCAAACGTCAAGAAGTATGAGGAGACCCTGCGGTGGATGGATACGGCTAAGGTAGTCGTGAAATCAGCAAAAAGTGATGAACAGAAAGCTGCCGATAAGAAAGCCAAAAATACTTATGTGGGCCAGCAGTTCACAGACTTTGAGATGACAGCCCCAGACGGGAAGACACACAAACTGAGCGAGTACGTCGGCAATGGCCGCTGGGTGTTTGTCGACTTCTGGGCCTCGTGGTGCGGTCCCTGTCGCCGGGAGATGCCCAACGTGGTGGCTGCCTACGAGAAGTTCCACGAAAAGGGTCTCGATATCGTGGGCGTGTCGCTCGACGGACAGAGGGCACCGTGGGTGGAGGCCATCGAAGAGCTGAAGATGCCCTGGGTGCATCTCTCCGACCTGAAGGGCTGGAAGTCGTTAGTGACCAAGGTATATAAGGTCAATGCCATCCCCGACAACCTGCTCATCGACCCGCAGGGCAAGATTGTGGCCCGCGGACTTCATGGAGAAGGCTTGGAAGCCAAGCTGGCAGAGGCGCTCAAGTAAAAAAGTCGTGCGAAGCAACGCCGGATGACACAAAAAGCGGGGATTGTTTGGAGGAATAAAGAAAAATGTCTACCTTTGCAGCGTAATCGTTGAAAGAACATCAATAAAAGAAACGTAAAAACCTATGAACGAAATTCAGAACCTACAACCGGAATGTATCTGGCGCAACTTCTACAAACTGACACAGGTGCCGCGTCCCAGCGGACACCTGGAGAAAATACAGCAGTTCCTGCTGGAGTTTGGACAACAGGCAGGCGTGGAGGCCTTCAAGGACCCCGCCGGGAACATCGTCATGCGCAAGCCGGCCACGCCGGGCATGGAGAACAGAAAGGGCATCATACTGCAGGCACACATGGACATGGTGCCGCAGAAGACGCCCGAGTCAACCCACAACTTCGAGACCGACCCCATACAGCCGTGGATTGACGGCGAATGGGTGAAGGCGCGCGGCACGACGCTCGGCGCCGACAACGGACTGGGCGTGGCCTCTATCATGGCCATCATGGAAGCCAAGGACCTGAAGCACGGCCCCATCGACGCCCTCATCACTCGCGACGAGGAGACGGGTATGTTCGGCGCCAACGAGCTGCCGGAGGGTGAGCTGCAGGGCGACATCCTGCTGAACCTCGACTCCGAACACTGGGGCAAGTTCGTCATTGGCTCGGCCGGCGGCATCGACATCACCGCCACCCTCGACTACAAGGAGGTGGACACCGACGCTGAGGACGCTGCCGTGCGCATCACCGTCAAGGGTCTGCGTGGCGGCCACAGCGGTCTGGAAATCCACGAGGGTCGCGCCAATGCCAACAAGCTGCTGGTGCGCATCGTCCGCGAGGCCATTGAGGAGCTCGACGCCCGCCTGGCCTCTTGGCACGGTGGCAACATGCGCAACGCCATACCCTTCAAGGCCGAGGCCGTGCTGACGCTGCCCAAGGAGAACGCCGATGCCTTGAAGGAGCTCTGCGCCGACTGGCAGGAGGACTTCCAGGACGAGTACAAGCTGATAGAGACGCTCGGCATCGAGGTGACGGCCGACGACGTGGAGACGCCGAAGACGGAGGTGCCCGTCGAGATTCAGGACAACCTCATCGACGCCATCTACGCCTGTCACGACGGCGTCATCCGCATGATACCCTCCTACCCCGACGTCGTCGAGACGTCGTCGAACCTGGCCATCATCGACATCGCCGACGGCCGTGCCGCCGTGAAGATTCTGGCACGCTCGAGTCGCGAGGATATGAAGGACTACGTGGTGAAGACCCTCGAGAGCTGCTTCTCGATGGCGGGCATGAAGGTGGAGACGGCCGGCTCGTACGGCGGATGGGACCCGAACCCCGACTCTGAGATTCTGCACCTGCTGCTGAAGGAGTACAAGGAGCTGTTTGGCGAGGACGGCATCATCCAGGTCGACCATGCCGGTCTGGAGTGCTCCGTTATCCTGGGCAAGTACCCGCACCTCGACGTCGTGTCTTTAGGCCCGACGATGAAGTCGCCCCACACCACCACCGAGCGCGCCCTCATCGCCACCGTCGCCCCCTTCTGGCAGCTCCTGCAGAAGACGCTCGCCGACGTCCCCGCGAAGTAACCCCCCAGTCCCCTCCTGTCCCCCTATGCTGCAACACTGTTGCAGCAAAGAGAGACAGGGGGACAAACAAAAAGGCCCCCAAGGATGACCTGGGAAGAATTTGAGAAGCACAAGGCCTTCGCAGGTGAGAAGAAACCATCGATGCTCCGCCGCCGTGTAGGCCATGACTACCAGTCGCGCCATATCTACCTCATCACCATGACCGTTGAGGGCCGGCGCCCCCTGTTAGGCCAGCTTGCCGGCAACGCCGATGCACCCGACGGCACCCTTGATGCTCCTCACGTAGAACTGTCACCTTTAGGCGAGCAGGTCAGGACTTATTGGCAGGCTATCGAGCAGCACTACCCCACCATCAAGGTGCTGGCCACTCAGGTCATGCCCGACCACCTGCACGGCATCCTCTTTGTCCAGGAACAGATGGACCAGCACATAGGCCAGGCCATCAAGGGCTTCAAAATCGCCTGCAACAAAGCCTACCGCCAACTGTTCCCCTATGCTGCAACACTGTTGCAGCAAAGAGAGACAAACGACCGCAGCCACGGCTACCTATGGGCCCGCAACTACAACGACCATATCCTCGAGTATGGCGGAGAGCTGGACCGCTGGTTCACCTACTTACAGGACAACCCGCGCCGCTTGGCTGTCCGTCGCGCCCATCCCGACTACTTCCGCGTAGTCTTCGGCCTCACCATCGGCAACCAGACCTACTCAGCCATCGGCAACCGCTTCCTGCTCTCCTACCCACAGAAGCAGCAAATTCAGTGCAGCAGAAGCCTTACCGTCGAGGATGTCAGGGCTGTTGCCGCCTCTACGCTTACCATGGCCCGGAAAGGTGTCATTCCTGTTTCGCCAGCCATCAGCAAAGGCGAACAGGCCGCTATGCGTGCGGTGCTCGATGCCCGCATGCCGCTCATCTACCTCACGCCATGGGGGTTCAACAGCTACTCCAAGCCCGGCCACCAGTTCTATGAAGCCTGTGCCGAGGGGTGTTTCCTCATATTGGCTCCTTGGCCCCACCAGAACCAGCGCATCCCCCTGACGCGCGACATGTGCCTCCAGCTGAACCAGATGGCAGCCGAGATCAGCCGTCTGTAGCTCTCCTGTCTCGCCTATGCTGCAACAGTGTTGCAGCAAAGATAGACAGGCGGGACAAACAAAAAATGGCGATTGCTTTTAAACCTTTTGCCTGCCCGAACGTCTAAAGGCTGTTATCAATTAATTTATTAACAACTAAAAAATTAAACAACTATGAAGAAAGTAATGATGATGCTGGCAATGCTGGCTCTACCGTTTGCCTTGCAGGCACAAACCAAGTTCCACGACGTTGAGCTGAACGAGGCTACAGGTCCCGTAAAGTCTATCACCCAGTCAGGCATGATGGGCCGCGGCGAGCAGGTTATCAAATTCACTCAGGAAGGTAAGATGCAGGCCGATGGCCTGTCGGGCCAGGTGTACGACGAGAACGGCTTCCTGCAGAAGGCAGAGAGGTCTGTGCAGGGTCCTCAGGGCGACATGAAGATTACCACCACCTACAAGTGGGAGAACGGCAAGGTGAAGAGCCAGTCGATGGATTTCGGCCAGGGCGGCATGACGCAGGTCTTCACCTACAACGAGAAGGGTGCTCCCGCCTCTATGTCGATGGACATGATGGGCAACGCCATGGAGACCCCCTATACCGACTATAAGTACGACGACCACGGCAACTGGATCAGCCGCAAAATGTCGATGATGGGCCGCGAGATGGAGCAGACGCGCAAAATCGAGTACTACGAATAAAGTAGGAACTTCAAAGTGACAAAAGCTAAAAGAGAAAAAAACATCCTTCAAACGTTGTTTTTTCTCTTTTAGCTTTTTCTTTTTCTATTTTTTTATTACCTTTGCACCCGATAAACCAATTAACAACGAAATCATGGACGACTACCCGGCGGATAAACGCAATTCGTAAAGGCGGGGGATTCCGGTGGCAAGGCTGCTAATCCCTTTGCCGCTAAAACCATTTCACAAACGAAAAAAGGATTAGCACAATGAAGACTTACTGGAACACCCAAGGCGGACTGACCCAGCTCACAGAGTGGCAGCCCAATTGTTGGATACAGATGACGTGTCCGACTGAAGACGACCAGCGCGAGCTGGAAGAGCAGTTCAACATTCCCGACTACTTCATGTCGGACATCAGCGATACCGACGAGCGTGCCCGTTATGAGTACGACGACGGCTGGATGCTCATCATCCTCCGTATTCCCTACGTCAAGGAGGTCCGCTCGCGCACGCCCTACACCACCGTGCCCCTCGGTATCATCCACAAGCGCGACATCACCATCACCGTCTGCTACTACGAGACCAACATGATGATTGACTTCGTCTCGTTCCAGCAGAAGCGCGGCGAGGGCTTCACCGACTATGTCGACATGATTTTCCGTCTGTTCCTCTCGTCGGCCGTGTGGTACCTGAAGCGCCTGAAGCAGATCAACATGCTCATCGACAAGGCCAAGCGCAATCTCGACAAGGAGGTGAACAACGAGAGCCTCATCGGACTGAGCCGACTGCAGGACTCGCTGACCTACTTCATCACCTCCATCCGCGGCAACGAGACCCTGCTGTCGAAGCTGAAGTTCAAGCTGCAGATCGACGAACTCGACGCCGACCTCATTGAAGACGTCAACATCGAGATGACGCAGGCCCGCGAGACCACCAGCATCTACTCGAACATCCTGGAGTCGACGATGGACACCTACCAGTCGATTATCAACAACAACATGAACCAGGTGATGCGTACGCTGACGTCGGTGACTATTATCATGATGTTCCCCACCCTCATCGCCTCGCTCTTCGGCATGAATCTGGCCAACGGCATGGAGGAAAAGCCCTGGGGCTTTGTCTTCGCCCTCATTATCTCCGTTCTCGTCTCCTTCGGCTGCTGGTGGTTCTTCCGCCACAAGCGACTGGTGTGACATTTGCGTGCAAAGGTAGTAATTTCTGCATTCCCGCAACAGGAAAGGACCGGTTGGCGGAATCCCAAGGTATCATTCAGCTGACTGTGAGCGGATTATGCTGACAGAACGGCTCGATGCCACTCCTGCGCGTGCGCACGCGCGAAGTCCGCTGAATGGACACCCAAGTGACCTGCAACGTTAAAAAACAATAATTCCGAGAGAAAAGTTAGGGGTTATGCTGTCAGAGTCCGAAGTTTTTTGTAATTTTACGGCCTAAAACGTCAGCATGCCTTAGCGTGCGACGCTAAATATTATGTGTGTACTCACCATAACAGTAACTTAAAGCAGTTAATTATGGACTCTCAAGAAAACATCCTCGAGCAGGGGATCAGTGAAGAAAAAGTAAACCAGGAGGCAGCTCCTGAAGTAGTAACCACCGCAGAGGCCGCAGAGGCCGCTGAGCCCCAGGAGGTCTTAGAGCCTCAGGAGGATCAGGCTCCTGTTGAGCGCAAGGTCTATGAGACGAAGAAGGAGGTTCTGGACCGCGTGAAGGAAATCGCCCACGGCGAGGAGATGCCCCAAAAGGACGAGGTCGACTATCTGAAGACCACGTTCTACAAGCTCCACATTGCCGAGCGCGAAGCCAAGCTGAGGGCTTATATCGACGGCGGCGGCGACCCGGAACTGTATCAAATTACCCCCGACGAAGACGAGGAAGTGTTCAAGGCCGAAATGGGCATCATCAGGGAGCGCCGCCAGCAGCAGTTCCGCGAGCAGGAGGCCGAGAAGGAGGAGAACCTGAAGAAGAAGCTCGAGATTATTGAGAAGATAAAGGCTATGGTCACCTCGCCCGAGGAGGCCAACAAGACATATCAGGAATTCAAGGCCCTGCAGCAGGAGTGGCGCGACATCAAGGCCGTTCCCGCCGAGAAGGCCAACGAGATGTGGCGTAACTACCAGCTGTACGTGGAGCAGTTCTACGACCTGCTGAAGCTGAACAGCGAGGCCCGCGAATACGACTTCAAGAAGAACCTGGAGCTGAAGACGAAGCTCTGCGAGGCCGCCGAGAAGCTGGCTGAGGAGAATGACGTCATCAGTGCCTTCCACCAGTTGCAGAAGCTGCATCAGGAGTACCGCGAGATTGGCCCCGTGTCGAAGGACCTGCGCGAGGAAGTGTGGAACCGCTTCAAGGCTGCCTCGACGGTCATCAACAAGCGCCACCAGCAGCACTTCGAGGGCATCCGTGCCCGCGAGGAGGAGAACCTTCAGAAGAAGACCGCTCTCTGCGAGAAGGTAGAGGCCATTGCCGCCGAGGAGAACAAGGGCAGCGGCGACTGGGAGCGCCATACCAAGGAAATCATCGAGCTGCAGTCGGAGTGGAAGACCATCGGCTTTGCCCCGCAGAAGATGAACATCAAGATATTCGAGCGCTTCCGTGCTGCCTGCGACGACTTCTTCGGCCGCAAGGCAGAGTACTTCAAGACGCTGAAGGACACCTTCAAGGAGAACGCCGAAAAGAAGCGCGCCCTCATCGAGAAGGCCAAGGCCCTGCAGGACTCCACCGACTGGAAGTCGACGGGCGACAAGCTCATCAACCTGCAGAGGGAGTGGAAGCAGATAGGCATGGTGCCCAAGAAGCTGGGCGACCAGCTGTGGGAGGAGTTCCTCGGTGCCTGCAACAAGTTCTTCGAAGCCCGTAACGCCGCCACTGCCGGCACGCGCGGCGAGGAGCACGCCAACCTCGAGAAGAAGCGCGACGTCATTGCCCGCCTGAAGCTCGTGACCGAGGAAGCCGGCGACAACCTGCAGGAGACGGTGCAGCAGCTGGTGAACGAGTACCAGAACATCGGCCACGTGCCGTTCCGCGAGAAGGACAAGCTCTACGAGGAGTATCACGCCGTGCTCGACAAGCTCTACAAGGAGCTGAACATCTCGGTGGCCAAGCGCCGTCTGAACTCGTTCAAGCAGAACCTGAAGCAGGTGGCCGAGCGTGGCGAGAACGCCTTGGACAACGAGCGCGCCCGCCTGTTCCGCCAGTATGAGGCCATGAAGCAGGAAATTCAGACCTACGAGAACAACCTCGGTTTCCTGAGTGTCTCGTCGAAAAAGGGCAACTCGCTCATCGACGAGATGAACCGCAAGGTGCAGAAGCTGAAGGACGACATGAACCTGGTCCGCGAGAAGATCAAGGCCATTGATCAGGAGAACCGCGAGAAGCAGGAGTCGTAATCAGACATCCCGATAACCCATACAATAATCCCCTCCGCTTGTTCGAACGGAGGGGATTTTCGTTGCCTATACCTTTTATATAATTACTCGACTGTCAGGGTGTAGATGTGGCAGCCGCTGGTGTTCCAGACGACTACGTCGCAGTCCTGATCGATGGTCCAGGTGTAGGTGGCCTGAGTCGTCGGCTTGAAAGCCTCGCCAATCTGGTTGGCAGCGTCATAGCTGTTGGCATAGATCTGGATGCCTCGGGCGTCACTTGCCTTGTGCGACTCCATGACAACGGTCAGCTTCTGGCCAGCCTTCACACCGGGAATGGTGAAGCAGGGACAGGTCTGCTTGCTGCCACCGCCACCCAGCCAGAGGTAGGCACCACCGGCATAGTCGCTCAGAGCCGAGGGATAGTTCACGGCGATGGCCAATGAGCGCTTGGCAGCATAGCTGGGATCGAACTTCAGACCCTTCAGCTCCTCGATGACCTGACCGTTGGCCAGCAGCGAGCCGTCGTCACCCACGGTTCCCTGGAGCCAGAAGCAGTTGTCCTTCGAAGTCGCGGTGGGTTCCTGGGCAGCACCTTCCTTTGACGGGTCTTTCTCCACATCGCTCCAGCCCGTGAAAATGCTTGCTGCGGCGTCGGCCTTCAGGTTGGCAACGGTGGCAGCACTCCAGGCGGTGAAGTTCCAGGTCTGACCGGCTGTAGTGGCAGCCTTCACGGTGAACGGAGTGGTAACAAAGGCATTCGCGCTTGAGAGCAGGGGGAAGGCCTCGTTCTGCATGGTGATGATTACCTGATCGCTCTGGGCCTTGATGAACTTGAACTTGCCGGGAGCAACAACCTGATAGTCGGTGCCCTCTACCAGTGCGGCGCCGCTCTGATTCAGGTGGAAGCCGTAGCTGGTGGTGGCGGGAGCATCGAGGATGCCCTGTGCGGTGAGCTGCTCGGTCAGGTCAATCTCAGTCACCTCCTCGGGAACGGGCAGGGCTGCCTGCGGGGCGTAGGTGAAGCGCTTGGCCTTGGCGTTCGTGTTCAGTCCGGCGGGCTTCGCGAGCAGTGTGGCCAGTGTCAGCTGGTTGTTCTCGATCTTGCAGCTGTAGGTGGCATCGGCAACGCTGAACGACTTCAGCTGGTTGTTCTGAGCCTCGAGAGCCCTGACGGTCACGGGGACGTTAAGTTCCTCAAGCTGGTTGTTCGACACGTTGACGTTGATGCTGCTGCCCTCAATCATCTTCGAGAGGTCAAGACTCTTCAGCTGGTTGTTGTTCACCTGGAGACCCTTCAGCGAGCCGAGCACCGACAGGTCGAGCTCGGTCAGCTCGTTCTGCTCCAGACTCAGCTGGCTCACCTCGGCGCCTGCGGGCAGGATGATGCTCGTCAGCTTGTTGTTGCCGATGACGATGGTCTGCAGTGCCGGATTGTTCGACAGGTCGATCGATGTCAGCTGACCTGCCTTATAGAAGGACGAGCCTAAGTTAAGATACTCCAGCTTGGGATTGCCTGAGAGGTCGATACTCTTCAGTTGCGGCTCGTACTCAGACTGGTTCGTGCAAAGGACGGTCAGGCTCTTCAGTTCAGCATTCTTAGACACGTCGATGTCGCTTACCGGCGAGTTGTTCACTGACAGTGATGTCAGCATCGTCATCTTTGAGAAGTCGATGCCGTCAACATTCAGGCCTGAAAGCTGGAGGTTCTGTATCTTCTCCTCCATACCTGCCCTGAACTCAGCGGGGACAGCGTTGCCCATGACACTGAGCATCCAGATGTCGCTCTTGCCATAGACCTTGATTGTGCCTTCGCCTGCTACCGTTCCAGCAAACACGGTGGCAGTCTTGTGGGTAGTTCCGGCCACCTCGGCCCCTTCCTCATCGCGCAGGCCGCCATTCTCGAAGCAGACGGTGTCGGCCACGATGTTACCATCGCCGAAGTCGACGCCGTAGATGTCGTAGCGGTCATAGACGCCAATGGTCAGGCTCACCTCCTTGCCCACTTCGCCATAGAGTGAAGCTACGAGGTCGGTTTCATACTGTTGGCCGTCAAGTTCGATGACAGTCTTCGGTTCTTCAATCACGGGATTGTCCTTGTCGTTACACGACGTCATCAATGCAGCTGATGCAAGCAGCACTGAAGCAATAAAGCTAAATTTCTTCATAAGATAATAATTGTTAGGTTAATAATTACGTGCTGCAAAAATACGAAAATAATTCCTTTTGGCAGAAGAAAAATAGTTAAACAAGTGTTAAATGTTTCCTTTCGCTCCATATTGGTCGATAATCTTTGTAAATTTGCAATCAATTAAGAACGAAAACAGAGGTATGAGAGCAATCCTACTATCCCTTTTTATGCTTTTCCTTGCCGTAACGGGAGTGTCAGCCCAGCGAACGCTGACCGGAACCGTGACCGATACGAGCGGCGACCCCCTTTTGGGTGTCACGATAACGGTGAAGAATGGAAAGCAGACAGCCGTGACCGACCTGAACGGAAGATACAGCATCAAGATAGACGACGCGAATGCCGTCGTGGTGTTCCGCTATGTGGGCATGGAGCCTTACCAGACATCGGTCAGGAACCAGTCGACGATGAACGTCACGCTGAAGGAGCAGACCACCCAACTGGCCGAGACGGTGGTGGTTTCGACGGGTTACCAGCGGCTGAGCCGCGAGCGGTCGACGGCAGCCTTCGGATTCGTCGACTCCACGAAGCTGAACCGCGTCATGCACAAAGACCTCGTCTCGGCCTTGGAGGGCCAGGTGGCCGGACTGCGCATGGACATCAATCCCAATACCGGCGAGAGCAACCCGATACTGCGTGGTGTCGGCACGTTCTCGAACAGCGTTGGCACGAAGCCGCTGATCGTTGTCGACGACATGGCCACTAATATGGAACTGTCGGAGATCAATCCCTACGATGTGGAGTCGGTGACGGTGCTGAAGGATGCCGCCGCCGCCAGCATCTACGGTGCGCTGGCTGCCAACGGCGTCATCGTGCTTACCACGAAGCAGGGCAAGACCGACAAGACGACCGTCAACGTGAATGCCGACTGGTATATCTCGACCAAGCCGTCGTTCGATGCCATGCACTACGCCTCGACCAGCGACATCATCGACTACGAGACGAAGGTGTATAATGCCCGCGTGGCCAGCAGCGGCAGCGTCAGGACACTGTTCGACACCTACGCCAACAACTACTACTCGCCGCTCTACCAGCTCTACCGCGACCAGGCAGAGGGGCGCATCAGTCAGGCCGACGTCGACCAGACGCTGAGCCAGTGGCGCCAGAACGACTTCTATTCGCAGTACCGCGACCTGGCCTGGCGCACCGCCGTCACCCAGCGCTACAACATCTCGGTGTCGCAGAAGTCGCAGCAGTCGAACCATTTCGCCTCGTTCAACTACGAGCACGACAAGAACCGCGTGAAGAACGACAAGAACGACATCTTCTCGATTTATCTGAAGTCGAACTTCCAGGTGGCCAAGTGGCTTAGCCTGAAGCTCGGCATCGACACCCGCTTTGCCAACAGCACGTCGCCCGACGGCTCCTATACCAGCTACAACATGCAGGAGCGCTATGCCGCCATCGAGGATGCTCAGGGTAACCTGGTCCGTTCGCCCTACGTCAACGTGGCGGGCTTTGCCGGCAGCGCCATCAACGGCACCCGCATCCGCGAGGTGCAGGACCAGCGCGTCGAGGGGCTGATGCCCTATTCGTTCAACGTCCTGGAGTCGCTCGACGAGAGCCTGACCAAGCACCGCAACGTGCGCCTGCGCCCGTTTGTCAACTTAGAGGCCAAGTTCCTGAAGTGGTTCAAGTATAATGTCATGTTCCAGTATGAGTGGGGTCAGACGCGCAGCGAGCAGTACGACGAGCCCTCCACCTATCAGATGCGACTGACGCACAACGCCTTCATCGACCAGTCGGGCGAGTGCCTGCTGCCCGACGGGGGCCGCTTCTTCCAGCAGACCAACAACTCGCGCCGCTATACATTCCGCAACCAGCTGAACTTCGACAAGAGTTTCCTCGACGCCAAGCACAACGTCAACGCCATCATGGGCTTCGAACTGCGCGAGAACCGCTCGCCACGCCTCGTCCAGCAGCTGATGTACGGCTACAACGACACGGCGCTGACCTCCGTCCGCATGGACTGGCAGACGCTCTACAACGAGGGCTGGCAGTCGCTGGTCTATAACGGCACGCAGCGACTGGGCGGACTGACCACCAGCCAGAGCGAGGTGTTCCACCGCTACGCCTCGTTCTATGCCAACGTGGGCTACAACTACCTGTACCGCTATAACCTGACCGGCAGCATCCGCTGGGACGAGGCCGACCTCTTCGGTCTCGACACCAAGAACCAGCACCACCCGCTCTGGTCTGTCGGCGGCGGCTGGAACATCTCCGAGGAGCAGTTCATGAAGGACGTCTCCTGGCTCGACTTCCTGAAGCTGCGCCTGACCTACGGTGTGAACGGTAACGTCGACCAAAGCTCGACCACCTACTTCGTGGCCCGCTACCGCACGCTGAGCTACGACCCGACCAACACGCAGTACCTGAACTACAGCGACGACAACCTGCCCAACCCGAAGCTGCGCTGGGAGAAGACGTCGACCTTCAACGTCGGTCTGGACTTTCGCATGCTGAACAACCTGTTCAGCGGTTCGCTGGAGTTCTACAACCGCGTGGGCGACGACCTGCTGGTACGCAAGTATATGGACTCCACACTGGGCGCTTCCTCGCGCGTAATAAATAATGGTAAGATGCGCAACCGGGGCATCGAACTCTCGCTGACGGCCAACCTCATCCGCCAGAAGGACTGGGGACTGTCGGCCACGCTGAACTACGCCTACAACAACAACAAGATGCTCAACGTGGAGCACAACCCCACCGACATCGCCTCGAACTTCATCACCGCCCCCGAGAACTACCGCATCGAGGGCACCAGCTACAACACCGTCTGGGCCTACCGCCTGAGCCGCGTGGTGAACGGCTACCCCGTTATCCTTGACCAGGACGGCAACGAGATGGCGAAGTTCGATGCCGACGGCAATCCCACGGAGGTGACCTACACCTCGACGCTGAAGGGCACCGACGCGCTTGTGAACATGGGAACCTTCGTGCCCATCCATACGGGGTCGCTGTCGCTGAACCTGCGCTGGCGCGAGCTGGAGCTGAACACGCTGTTCATCTTCTCGGGCGGCAACAAGCTGCGCCTCGACGTCACCGACATGAACTCCTACCAGATGGTGACCGACCACGTGAACGACCACACCGTGAAGCACTACTACGAGATGCCAACGGGCAGCGTGGCACAGCAGAACGCCTCGACATTCTCGGAGTGGTGGCGCTATGCTGACGAGCAGGTCGTGTCGGCCAACTACCTGAAAATGCGCAGCATCAACCTGGCCTATCACCTGCCCGATGCCGTCATCCGCAAGATCGGCATCGGCCCGACGCGCCTGACGCTGCAGGTGAACAACCTCTTCTACATCTCGGCAGCCGGCAAGGACATCGACCCCGAGTCGTACTCCATCAAGACGGGCACCCGCACCCTGCACCAGCCCAAGACCGTCAGCATCGGATTGTCAACGACGTTGTAAGCCCACCCAAGCCCTCCCAAAGGGAGGGATGTTTAGATAGATATAGCAATAATGAATATAGATAGATATAACGACAATGAATAAAGACATAATAAAATATGTAACCAGACATCCCTCCCTTTGGGAGGGCTTGGGTGGGCTTTGGGTGGGCCTGCTGCTCATCGTCTCTTCCTGCGACTCCTACATCGACATCACGCCGAAGGGGGCCGTCACCGTCGATTCCGCCCGCCAGTACTACGAGCTCATCGTCAACCCCATGCGCTGCTACAATCCTGCGTCATACTATTACCTGACGGACGACGCCTGGGCCAAGGAGTCGAACATCCTCGGCTATGAGAGCACCAGCTTCCACGGCATCAACTTCACGTTCAACGAGCAGGCCGACCGCACGCTCTTGGCCGACAACAACCTCTATGAGAATATGTACGCCTACATCCTGCGCATGAACCTCATCATCGACAACATCGACGAGGCCGACGGCTCGCAGGAACTCAAGGCGCTGGCCAAGGCCGAGGCCCGCACCTTCAGGGCCTTCGACCACTTCCTTGCCGTCAACACCTTTGCCAAGGCATACGACCCTGCCACGGCACAGCAGGACGGCGGCGTCTGCATTCTTGACCACTACGACCTGGAGGCAACGCCCCGGAAGGCTACCGTCGCCCAGGTCTACGACTTCATCATCCGCGAACTGGAGGAGTCGGTCGGCCTGCTGCAGGAGAAGCCCGAGAACATCTACCACCCCAACCGCGCCTATGGCTACGGCCTGCTCTCGCAGGTCTACCTGTTCCACCGCGACTGGGATAAGGCCCGTCAGGCCGCTGAGGCGTCGCTGAAGCTGAACTCGGCACTGGTGGACTACAACGTCATCAAGGCTGCCGGTGGCGTGGCACGCTGCAAGGACTACAACCGCGAGAACAACCCCGAGGTGCTCTCCTATATGTGGATGGGGTCCGGCTGGACCACCGAGGAGGCCGCCCTCTACTACTACGGCATGATCAGCCCGGAGCTGAAGCAGCTGTTTGAGCCTGACGACCTGCGCTACAGCCTCTTCCTGCGCGATACGGGTACCAGCATCGTCAACTGGTTCGACACGGGCAGCGGCGCCGCCATCTGGACGCCGGCCACAACGTCGGAGCGCTTCACCTACATGACTGTCGGACTGCGCACCGCCGAGGTCTACCTGATAGCCGCCGAGGCCAACGCCCGACTGGGCAACCTCGATGCCGCTGCCGACTACGTGAACCGCCTGCGTGCCAAGCGCTTCTCGTCTCCTTCCCTCCTCAACTCCTCAACTCCCCAACAGGAAATGGTTCAGACCATCATCCAGGAGCGCCGCAAGGAGCTGCTCTTCGGCTTCCACCGCTTCTTCGACCTGAAGCGCCTGAACACCGAGCCGGAGTACCGGAAGACCGTCACCCGCACCTTCCCCGTGGTGAACGTCAGCGAGACCTATCCGCAGCGTACCTATAACCTGCGCCCCGACTCGCGCCTCTACATCATTCCCTTCCCCCGCTCGGCACGCGACAAGAACCCGAACTTAACGCTGAACACGGATGAGTGATTTCTTGACTACGAATTATACGAATTAAACGAATTAGAATATGAAGAAATTTTACGCAACTATCGCAATGGCCTTGATGGCCATGACGTCGTTTGCTGCTGAGCAGAACGACACCACCTACGTCACAATGGACTTTAACCAGAACCCGTGGAACTACCCACTGACAACCGAGATGAAAGGATGGGGCCCCAATTACGATGATGAGACCGGCGCAATCTTCGGCGACACCGATTTCACCTGGCCCGTCGCCGAGGGTTCTGACAAACTGATCACGGTTACTGTCTATGCCGTTGACTTGGACGAGTACCCCAAGCCTTCCGTCTATGCCAAGGTCGATAATGACGGGGACGGGCAGGCCGCCGGCTACACGGGAGACAAAATCAACGTGCTCTTCACGAACACCGGAACGACGATGCGCATCAAGGCTCCTGAGGGATATAAGTTCGGCAAGATGGTGTTCTACAATTTCCACACCCCGAACTTCCTGGTGGGCGAAGAATACGAAGAGGAGTTTGAATATGAGGCTAACAACTCTACCTTTAAGCATAAGCTGAAGGTATGGACACCCACGGTGCCGAAGAAGAACGCCTATGGCTACGACATCTGGGAGGGCGACGACACGAACATCCTGTTCAAATACCAATTCTTCAATGCCCACTTCATGAAGATTGACTTCCGCCTCGTTCCCGACGGCACCAGTACGCCCGAAATACCCGACGGCATCAGCGAGATGTCCTCTGCGCCCTCCGTCTTCTCTGAGCCCTCTGTGCTGTATGACCTGCAGGGCCGCAAGGCAAAGAACGCCCGGAAGGGCATCTATGTCACCGACGGCAAGAAGATCGTCTTCGGCTCGTCTCCCTTGGAATAAGCCGGCCTCTCTGACATGATCTCCATATTGTTTCTACACGGTTACTATGTCACCCCCCCCTTTTTGTGTACTATAGTTGTTAATCACAGGAAACAAGTCGCACTTCTAACACTTCTAGCACCCGGCTAAGAGACTGTTGGGTGTTAGAAGTGCTAGAAGTGCAAGTAGAAAAGTAGAAATGACAATTATCGCGCGTGCGCGCGTTGTAACGCCACTATGAGACAAATAGAAAAGTGACGGTTTATGACCAAAAGTCACCGCGTTTTGTTCATAACACACCGCGTTTTGGCGAAAAGTCGCCGCGTTTTGTTCATAACGCACCGCGTTTTGGCGAAAAGTCGCCGAAAATCACGGGGACGGTTCTGGTGATCATTTCATTTGCTACAATTAAGCTGCCAAATTATTTGGACGAGAAATGATCACGAGAACCGTCCCCATGACTCTTGACTCTTGTCGTTAAACTTCAAGCCCCGGCTCGAACTTTTCTGTCGTTTTTCTTTGTCAGTTCAGAATTATTCATTATCTTTGCCAACGAAATTATATCTACCAATGACAAACTAAGATAATTGTAAATATGAAAAAACAAAGCTTTACATTCCTGCTTACCATACTTATAAGTATGATGGGCGTTGAGACATTCGCACACGATATTGAGGTAGCGAATGCAGATGGTGTAACAATCTATTACACCTACATTAATAACAATACCGAGTTGGCGGTCACTTATCAGGGGAGTTATAGCTATTATTATAACGAATACACAGGCAACGTGGTTATTCCCGAATCAGTCACCTACAACGGTACTAACTACTCCGTTACCAGCATCGGGGATTATGCGTTCTATGAGTGTAGCGGCCTGACGAGCGTCACCATCCCCAGCTCTGTGACCAGCATCGGGAGTTCGGCGTTCTCTGGCTGCAGCGGCCTGACGAACGTCACCATCCCCAACTCCGTGACCAGCATCGGGAGTTCGGCGTTCTCTGGCTGCAGCGGCCTAACGGTAGTCAATTTCAATGCTACTAATTGTAATACCAGTTTTAATTATAACCTAATCAATCATCCTGTGTTTGCAGGCTGTTCATCTCTAACCACCCTCAACATAGGTGATAATGTCCAAAATATACCGAATTATACGTTCTATAAATGTAGCAGCCTGACGAGCGTCACCATCGGCAACTCCGTGGCCAGTATTGAGGAAAGGGCGTTCTCAGAATGTAGCGGTCTGACGAGCGTCACCATCCCCAACTCCGTGATCAGCATCGGATTTTGTGCATTCGAGAAATGTACCGGCCTGACGAGCATCACCTTCCCTAACTCCATGGCCAGCATCGGAAGTTCTGCGTTCTCTGGCTGTAGCGGCCTGACGAGCGTTACCATTCCCAACTCAGTGACCAGCATTGGGAGTTCTGCATTCTCTGGTTGTATCTAAACAGGTATAAATAACCAATAACATCTAATACTATCTATTTGTAAAACACTCATTTTCAATAACTTTTGATTTTTAACACTTGATAGCTGGAATTTGGTAGTAACCGAATTTCAGTATATTTTTGCAACGTATTTCTACCGCGAGGAATTTACGGGGCTTCGAT
>CAMHIS010000052.1 GCA_946185285.1 uncultured Prevotellaceae bacterium | reverse complement strand
TTCCAGGCCCGCGACCTGCCCGGCGTGAAGACCTACCTGGAGCGCAAGGGCGAGCTGCCCAAGGGCCTAGTCTTCGGTCTCGCCGCCATCATAACATATTATAAGGGTGGCCAGCGCGAGGACGGCGTGGAGATCGTACCCAACGACGACCCGAAGATTATGGACCTGCTGAAGCAGCTGTGGGCTACAGGCGACACGCAGAAGGTGACCGACGGCGTGCTCGGTGCTGAGTTCATCTGGCAGGAAGACCTCAACAAGATTCAGGGTCTGAACATGATGGTTAAGAACTTCCTCGACCTGATTCAGCAAAAGGGTATGCTCGAGGCTGTGAAGACGATTCTCTAAGGATTGGACGAGTATATTGAGATAAAGGGAGCGCGCGTCAACAACTTGAAAAATGTTGACGTGCGCATACCGCGAAACAAATTCGTGGTGATTGCCGGGGTCAGTGGCTCCGGCAAATCATCTTTGGCATTCGACACACTCTATGCCGAAGGTCAGCGGCGTTATGTGGAGAGTCTGTCGAGCTACGCCCGCCAGTTCCTGGGGCGCATGAACAAGCCCGAGTGCGACTTCATACGCGGCATTCCGCCCGCCATCGCCATCGAGCAGAAGGTCATCTCGCGCAACCCGCGAAGTACCGTCGGCACGACGACGGAGATTTACGAATACCTGCGGCTGCTCTATGCCCGTATCGGCCGCACCTACTCGCCCATCAGCGGTCAGGAGGTGAAGAAGCACTCGACGGAGGACATCGTGCGCCAGATGCTGCAATACCAGAAGGGCACGAAATTTGTGGTGATGGCCCCTGTCCGAGTGCCCGAGGGCCGTACGCTGGAGCAGCAGTTGAAGGCGTATATGCAGGAGGGCTATGCGAGGATACAAGCCCCCGAAGCCCCCCTTTCGTCCCCCGGGGGGGACACTATAGTCCGAATCAGCGACTATCTGGAACGCATCAGTAATGAAGCCCCCTCGGGGGCCGTAGGGGGGGCTTCGGGGCCTGTCTACCTCGTCATCGACCGACTCTCGGTCGACGATTCGAAGGACACCATCGCTCGCCTCGTAGACTCTGCCGAGACAGCGTTCTACGAAGGCGGCGGCGAGTGCCGGCTGATGTTCCTGCCGTCGAACATCGTCTATGACTTTTCCATGCGCTACGAGGCCGACGGCATGACCTTCGAGGAGCCTACCGACCAGCTCTTCTCGTTTAACTCGCCGATGGGTGCCTGTCCTGAGTGTCAGGGTTTCGGCAAGGTCATCGGTATTGACGAGCGCCTGGTAATCCCCAACACGACGCTGTCGGTCTACGACGGCTGCGTGGTCTGCTGGCACGGAGACAAGATGAAGGAGTGGCAGCAGTGGTTCATTCAACACGCCGCCAAGGACGACTTCCCCATCTTCGAATCCTACATGAACCTGACAAGACAGCAGAAGGACCAGCTGTGGCACGGGCTGCCGTCGGACCGGGGGAAGAAGGAGAAGCCCTGCATCGACCAGTTCTTCCAGATGGTGAAGGACAACCAGTACAAGATACAATACCGCGTGATGCTGGCCCGATACAGGGGCAAGACGACCTGTCCGAAGTGTCACGGCACGCGGCTGAAGCCGGAAGCCGAGTACGTGAAGATTGACGGCCGGAGCATCACCGACCTGGTGCAGATGCCCGTGGTAAGACTGAAGGAATGGTTCGGCCACCTGGTGCTCGACGAACACGATGCCGAGGTAGGAAAACGACTATTGACCGAGATTACGTCGCGTCTGCAATTCCTTCTGGATGTGGGACTTGGCTATCTGACGCTCAACCGTCTCTCGAATACGCTCAGCGGTGGTGAAAGCCAGCGCATCAACCTCTGTACCTCGCTCGGTTCATCGCTCGTCGGGTCGCTTTACATCCTTGACGAGCCAAGCATCGGCCTTCATTCCCGCGACACCGACCGGCTGATTCACGTCCTGAAAGAACTGCAGGCCATTGGCAATACGGTGGTCGTCGTCGAGCACGACGAGGAGATTATCCGTGCTGCCGACTACCTGATTGACGTCGGGCCGGATGCAGGCAGACTTGGTGGTAAGATTGTGTACGAGGGGAGTCTTCCCCCTGCCCCCTCCTGTAAAGTGGAAGATTCATATACCCTGCGATATCTGAATGGAGAGGAGAAGATAGCCGTACCGACGTCGCGCCGTCCCTGGAATCGCTGCATCCTTATCAAGGGAGCGCGTATGAACAACCTGCGCGGCATCGACGTAAAGATACCGCTGAACGTGATGACCGTCGTGACGGGTGTCTCGGGCAGCGGTAAGTCAACACTTATCAAAGGCATCCTTTACCCTGCATTGAAGCGTCGTCTCGGCGATGTCTGCGATGCCCCTGGCGAATTCTTAGGACTGGAGGGCGACATTGACGCCGTCAACCGCATGGAGTTTGTAGACCAGAACCCCATCGGCAAGTCGACACGCTCGAACCCTGCCACATACGTCAAAGCCTACGACGCCATCCGCGACCTCTTCGCCGAGCAGCCACTGAGCCAGCAGATGGGCTTTACAAGCCCGTACTTTTCGTTCAATGCCGACGGCGGACGCTGTGACGAGTGCAAGGGCGCTGGCACCATCACCGTCGAGATGCAGTTCATGGCCGACCTCGTCTTAGAGTGCGAAGCCTGTCACGGTCAGCGTTTTAAGCACGACATACTCGACGTGCGCTACAACGGCAAGAACATCAACGACGTGCTGAACATGACCATCTCGGAGGCGATTGAGTTCTTTTCGGAAACAGGGAGCCAGGGTGACAAGGAGACAAAGCAATTGACCAAAACAATTGTCAACCGTCTGAAACCTCTTGAGGACGTCGGCCTCGGCTACATCAAGCTCGGTCAGAATTCGTCGAGCCTTTCGGGCGGTGAGAACCAGCGCGTGAAACTGGCCTACTTCATCGGCCAGGAACGGCAGGAGCCGACAATGTTCATCTTCGACGAGCCGACCACTGGTCTCCACTTCCACGACATCAGCCGCCTGCTCCAATCGCTGGAAGCCCTCATAGAGCGTGGCCACACTATCGTCATCATCGAGCACAATATGGAGGTCATCAAATGTGCCGACCATGTGATAGACCTCGGACCTGAGGGCGGCGACCGCGGCGGTGCCCTCGTCTGCGCAGGAACACCGGAAGAAGTGGCCCGTTGCAAGGAGAGCATCACGGGACGCTACCTGAAAGAAAAGTTATAAATATTGTTAATAATCGAACAACGTAACGATATTTTTCGTAACTTTGCGGCGCTTTAGAGGTATTTTTAGACATACAAGCTTGATATTCAAGCATTTAACAAGAAAAGTTTTAAGGGTAATTTAAGATGAGACAACTTAAGATTCAGAAGAGTATCACCAACCGTTCAAGTGAGGCTCTGGACAAGTATCTGGTGGAAATTGGTCGTGCACCACTGATTAGCATCGACGAGGAAATCGAACTGGCTCAGAAGATTCGCAAGGGCGGTCCAGAGGGTGAACGCGCCAAGGACAAGCTTGTGACAGCCAACCTGCGTTTCGTCGTTTCCGTGGCTAAGCAGTACCAGCACCAAGGTCTGACATTGACCGACCTCATCGATGAGGGAAATATCGGCCTGATTAAGGCTGCCCAGAAGTTTGACGAGACACGCGGCTTCAAGTTTATCTCCTATGCCGTTTGGTGGATTCGCCAGTCTATTCTGCAAGCCATCGCCGAGCAGAGCCGTATCGTACGTCTGCCGCTGAATCAAGTTGGCTCGCTCAATAAAATCAATCACGAGATTAATAAGTTCGAGCAGGAGCACCAGCGCCATCCCTCCGTCCAGGAACTGGCCGAGGCAACCTCCATCGACGAGGAAAAGATTGGCCAGTCCATGCAGGCCGACAGCCACCACGTATCAATAGACGCTCCTTTCCAGGACGGTGAGGACAACTGTATGCTCGACGTGATGGCCTCTGGCGACGATTCGCGCACCGACCGTCAGGTTGACCATGAGTCGATGGCGCAGGAACTGAACACCGTGCTGAACAAGGTCTTGAAGGACCGCGAGATTACCATCATCCGCGAATGCTTCGGCATCGGCTGCCATGAAAAAGGTCTTGAAGAGATTGGCGACCAGTTGGGTCTGACCCGCGAACGCGTGCGCCAAATCCGTGAAAAGAGCATTGCCAAGCTCCGTGATTCGGGCAATGCGAAGATTTTGATGAAGTATTTAGGTTAAAAATTTTGCGACTTCAAAATTTATCCGTACTTTTGTCGTCGTGAAATGCCATAAGCGGATAGCCGTCATCGTGCTGGGCATACTCATGGGTATGCCCAGCACTGTGTTTTCGAGGAGTTCCATCGACTCGCTCGTGCTCCGTCGTATGTTCAACTACAGCCGCAACTATACGCCTAACAACGTCACTGGACATACGACGAATGTCTACATAAAAAGCAACTTCAACGTCTGGCGCCGTAACACGACGTTGTGGCTAGTGCCGTCGATGTATTCCATCGCCGAGGGAGACCGCTATCTCGTTTCAGAATCGTACAACAAACTTATTTTCAACGACATCAACGACTATGAAAAGAAGCGGCACGTGAGCTACAGCACCATACGCCACAACCGGCGGACACTGCCTACCGTCGTCGAGTTCATGACACCCAACATCTACGACGTCTGTCTCTACGACGACCATATACTGTCGCCCTTCAACTATTACAACCGTCATTTCTACCGCTACCATGTGCTGCCCAGCATCAACGGCAGGGTCATCATAGAGTTCAAGCCTCGCCTGCCAGACAACACCCAGCTGGTTTCTGGACAGGCATACGTCGACATTCGTACTGGCCGCGTCCACAAGGCTATCTTCAACGGCGAGTTCGACATGATAAGCTTCCACACCGAGTCTATCCAAGGCGAAGAAGGTGTTCGCTCCCTGCTGCCCAAGGAGTGCAGGACCAATGTCGTGTTCTATTTCATGGGCAACAAGATATACTCCACCCTGGAGGCAATCTTCGACTGTCCCGTCAACCTGCCCGACTCCATCGACGACCAGTTCAGCCTGGAGATGATGGACTCTATTCGCCCCATTCCGCTGACAGCGCAGGAAAAGCACATTCTCAACGAGTTTGCCGAACGGCACAAACCAGACACCACCCAGATGGAGGACACGATGCCGAGAAAGTTCAACTTTGCCAAGGACGTCCTGCAAGACGCCATCGGCGACAACCTCGTCACCAGTATACGCTACCGCACCGATCATGCCTACCTGAAGATTTCGCCCATACTGAACCCCCAATATCTCAGCTACAGCAGCTCACACGGTTTCTCTTATAAAATCAAGCTTGGCGCAGAGTACTATTTCAACTCACACCGTTTCTTTGAGTTCAACCCCCGGTTGGGCTACAACTTCAAGTACAAGAAGCCCTACTTCACCCTGCCCCTATACTTCAACTACAACCCCAAGCGCAACGGACAGGTGCAGGTCGTATACGGTAACGGCAACCGCATCGGTAACGGCGACATCATTGACGACATCAAGCGTGAACAAGGCGACACCGTCGTCCTGAGCGACAAGCTGCACCTCTTCGACGACAACTATCTGATTGTAAGCAACAACGTCGTCGCCTTCGACTGGTTAGAGATTACCAGCGGCTTCACCTATCACCACCGCGTTGCCTACCAACCCGAAGAACTGAAAAAGTACGGAAAGCAGCAGGTCTTCAACAGCTTTGCACCGATGCTCTCAGTGAAACTGCGCCCATGGAAGAAGGGGCCCGTGCTGTCTGTGGACTATGAGCGCGGCATCGAGGGCATCATCAATTCAGACATCGACTACGAACGCTGGGAGTTTGACGGCTCTCTGAAATACGACCTTAATCCGCTGAGAAAAATCAACCTGAAGCTGGGATTAGGATTCTACAGTCGCAAGAAGGACAGCTATTTCGTCGACTACATTCACTTCCGCGACGACAAGCTGCCGGAAGGCTGGGACGACGACTGGACGGGAAACTTCCAACTGCTGGACAGCCGATGGTACAATGAGTCGCGCTATTATGCCCGAGCCAACCTAAGCTATGAATCGCCCTTCCTCGTCATGTCCTGGTTCCCGCTCATCGGACACTTCTTCGAGAAGGAACGCTTCTATCTCAGTGCCCTGAGCATCGACCACACCCGCCCTTACACCGAACTGGGCTACGGCTTCACTACGCGCCTCGTGTCCATCGGCGTGTTTACCAGCTTCCTCAGGGAGCGATACCAAAACGTAGGATGCAAATTCACCTTTGAACTATTCAGAAGATGGTAAGACCACTGACTGTTTACAAAGCCTCTGCCGGCAGCGGCAAGACCTTCGCACTGGCCATTCACTACATCAAGCTTGTGGTGAACAACCCACAGGCGTACCGCAACATCCTCGCCGTCACCTTCACCAACAAGGCCACCGAGGAAATGAAGACACGCATACTGAGCCAGCTCTACGGCATCTGGAAACAGCTGCCCGACTCGGATAGCTATATGAATGAAGTGTGCAAGGCACTCGACGCCACGCCAGGGTATGTCAGCGAGCGAGCAGGCATAGCCCTGAACCTGCTGCTACACAACTACAACCACTTCCGCGTGATGACCATCGACACGTTCTTCCAGAGCGTGCTGCGCAACCTTGCACGCGAACTGGACCTCACGGCCAACCTACGCATCGGACTGAACGATTCGCAGGTTGAAGAACTGGCCGTCGACGAGATGATTGCCGACCTAAGAACAACCGATGTCGTGCTACAGTGGATTCTGAAATACATCATGGAGAACATCTCCGACGACCGTTCGTGGAACGTCATCGGACAAATCAAGAAATTCGGCAAGACCATCTTCCACGACTACTATAGAGACATCAGTAAGCAGCTGGACGAGCGACTGCAACAGGAAGGCTTCTTCGATGAGTACCAGCGCACACTCCGCGAGGTGCGCGATACTGCCAGAGAGCGTATGCTGAACATCTCCGAGTCGTTCTTCGGCACATTGGAGGAAGAAGGGCTGACGGTCGACGACCTGGCCAACAAACGGCGCGGCATTGCCAGCTTCTTTCAGAAGCTGAAGGACGGGACGTTCGACAAGAGTATCGAGAACCAGACCGTCGTCAACTGCTTAGGCAGCCCTACGAAATGGTACACTAAGACGCACCCCCGCCGTGAGTTGATCCACACTCTGGCCGACGGCCCGTTGGGCGACATCCTGCGCTATGCCGTCGAGGAGCGTCCCCGTCAGTGGCGCCTTTACCAAAGCGCCACCCTTACCCTGCGCCACCTGAACCAGGTGCGCCTCCTCAGCAGTATAGAAAAAAAGGTACGCGAGCTTAACGACGATGCCAACCGCTTCCTGCTGAGCGACACGCAGAAGCTGTTGGGCTCGCTCATCAGCGACTCCGACTCACCTTTCATCTTCGAGAAGATAGGCACGCAGCTTGAGCACATCATGATCGATGAGTTCCAGGACACCTCCACCATCCAGTGGCACAACTTCCGCGTTCTGCTCATGGAGACCATGAGCCACACGGGGAGCGAGAACCTCATCGTAGGCGACGTGAAACAGAGCATCTACCGCTGGCGCAGCGGCGACTGGCGGCTGCTGAACGACATTGACAGGCAGTTTGCCCCGGAGATGATTCAGACAGAATCCCTGAAGACCAACCGACGCTCGGAGCGTCGCGTCATTGAGTTCAACAATGCCTTCTTCACGGAAGCCGCCCGTACAGAATACGAACAGCTGAACGACTATCCGGAGGCCGAACAGCTGAAACGGGCTTATCAGGATGTAGAGCAGCTGATACCCGACGGAAAGCCTGAAGCAGGATACGTCAGCATTGAACTGCTGCCAGCCGACGACTATCAGGAACAAACGCTGAGACGACTTGCCGACATCATTCCTGCCCTGTGCGCTCAGGGCATTCCACAATCCAAGATTGCCATCCTCGTCAGAGTTAACAGCTATATACCACTGATAGCCAACTACTTTGCCGTCCATCAGCCACAAATCAACATCGTCAGCGACGAAGCCTTCAGGCTCGATGCCTCCATGCCCGTGAACATCATCGTCCAGACGCTACGGCTTCTCAGGAATCCCGCCGACCAACTGGCCCGTGCCTACCTGATGAAAACCAGCGGCGACTACCTGACGCAGTACGACAAGGATACTTTCGACAAGCTAACCAGCATTCCGCTCTACGAACTCGGTGAGCGCCTGTTTGCCGACTTCCGCCTCGACCGCTTCAGCGAACAGAGTGCCTACGTCTGCGCCTTCTTCGACCAGCTGCGCAACTACACAGCCGAAAACGTTGCCACCATCGACGGATTCCTGAGACTATGGGATGACGAACTCTGCATGAAAACCATACAGAGCGACCATACCGAAGGCGTGCGCATCGTCAGCATCCACAAGTCGAAGGGACTGGAGTTCGACTACGTGCTCTGTCCTTTCTGTGACTGGCAACTGGAGAAGACGGGCAACATTCTGTGGTGCCGTCCCGGCGAAGAGCCCTTCAGCCAACTTCCCATTGCACCCATCGACTACAGCCAGAAAGGCATGACCGGCACCATCTACGAAGCATATTACCACCATGAGCACCTTCAGAACGTCGTCGACAACCTGAACCTGCTCTACGTTGCCTTCACCCGCGCCCGCAGAAATCTGTATGTCATCGGGCGCCGCAATGCCCGGAACTCCCGTTCTGAAATCATCGAGCAGGTACTGCCTGCCCTCACCGGGGGAACACTTTCCGGCCAAGAGGACACCGAGCTGCCGCTGCTCTTTGAATATGGGGTACAGGAGGCATATAAAGCCCCAGAAACGAATGGGACTCTTACCAAGAACCCCTTCCTACAGCCATCGGAGCCGATGTTCGTCAACATAACGTCGTACAATGGCAAAGCCGAATTCCGTCAAAGCAACCAGAGCAGGGAATTCATCAACGGCGACGACGAGCAGGGAGCACGGCAGTACATACAGTTAGGTAATGTGCTGCACCGCATTTTCGCCACCATACGCACAACCGCTGATACGCCCAACGCGCTGCACCTGCTTGAGCAGGAAGGCATACTCTATGACGATGAAATCACCCTCGACCGCATCACCCGCATGATAGGCAAGCGGCTGGAGCATCCTCAAGTGGCCGACTGGTTCAGTGACCGCTGGACACTCTTCAACGAATGTACAATCCTTTGTACCGATGCCGACGGCAACGCCATCCAACGGCGCCCCGACCGCGTCATGACCGACGGTAAGGAGTGGATTGTCGTCGACTTCAAGTTCGGCCACCCGCGCGACGAATACCACGACCAGGTGCGCGAGTATATAAGTCTGCTGTCGGCCATGGGACACGGTAACATCCGCGGCTACCTGTGGTTTGTCTACTCCAACCAGATTGTCGAAGTATCCCAAGAACCCCGCATGAACCAATAGCCCTATGACACCATTCCTCGAACATACCGCCAAGGACATCCTCAGCAAATACGGCACCGACCTGTCTCGCACAGCCGTCGTCTTCCCCAACAAGCGCGCATCGCTCTTTCTGAACGATGCTTTGGCTCGTTTCGCCGGACAGCCGCTATGGTCGCCAGCCGCCACCACCATCAGCGAGCTGTTCCGCCAGCACGCCAACCTTCAGGTGGCCGACCCCATCAAGCTCATCTGTGACCTCCACAAGACTTACACCGAAATAACAGGCTTCGACGAGACACTCGACCACTTCTACGGATGGGGACAGCTGCTCATTGCCGACTTCGACGACATTGACAAGAACATGACCGATGCCGACAAACTCTTTACCAGCCTCAGCAACATACGCGAACTCGACGATGTCGGCTACCTCAGCGAGGAGCAGCGGCAAGCCATCAAGAAGTTTTTCTCAAACTTCACCGAAGACCATAACACCATGCTCAAAGAGCGTTTCCTACGACTCTGGTCGCGCATGGGTGACATCTACCACGCCTTCAACCGCCGTCTCGCCGCACAGCATCTGGCCTACGAAGGTGCCCTCTACCGACAGGTAGCCGACGATGACACGCTCAGCTTCCAATACGATCGTTACCTCTTTATCGGCTTCAACTTGCTGCAACAAGTCGAGCAGCGGCTTTTCACCAGACTGAAGAAAGAAGGCAAGGCTTTCTTCTACTGGGACTACGACCGCTACTACCTCAAGTCGGAGGCCGGCCATTTCATTGGACAGTATCTGAGCAACTACCCCAACGAACTCCCCGACGACGATGACATATACCAGAATTTCAGGCGGCCGAAGTCCATCAGGTTCATCTCTGCTTCCACCAGCGACGTTCAGGCACGCTATACCGGCCAGTGGCTGAACGAAAAAACCGAGCGCATCAGCGACGGACGGCGCACAGCCATCGTGCTCTGTGACGAGTCGCTGCTACCTACAGTCGTCCACAGTCTGCCCGACAACGTCACCAGCATCAACATCACTACCGGCTATCCCCTCTGGCTGACAGCCGTCACGCCGCTCGTCATGCAGAAGCTGCGCAATACCACACTCGAGCAGACCATCGAATACATCAAACAGCTTGCTACCGACGCCCCCGCCCCAAACGACCCTCTCACCGCCGAGGCCTATTTCCGCGCCTACACACTGCTGACACGCCTGAAGAACCTTATTGACAGCGGTGACCTGCCCCCTTCCGGTGCATATTTCCAACCTCTCGTCAATTATTTGTTTCAGCAGACCACAATTCCCTTCCATGGTGAACCCGTAGAAGGTCTACAAGTCATGGGAATGCTTGAGACAAGAGGACTTGACTTCGACCACCTGCTGCTCATCTCAGCCAACGAGGGTAAACTGCCACACGGAATCAACAACTCATCGTTCCTGCCCTACTCCCTGCGCCGTGCCTTCGGACTGACCACAGCCGACCACAAAGCGGCCATCTATGCCTACTACTTCAACCGCCTCGTCAGCCGTGCCTCCGATGTTACCATCGTCTACAACAATGCCACCGTCGACGGACAAACAGCCGAGATGAGCCGCTTCATGCAACAGCTGCTGGTTGAAGACCATTACCACAGCATCACACGCCACACCCTTCAGAGTACGGCAACAAATGCACAGCCCTCAACGCTCAGTCTGCAGCGCTCGGCCTTCAGCATAGACAAGACCCCTGCCGTGGTCGACATCCTGCGCAAGCGCTTCAGCGATTCCGTCCTGTCGCCGACAGCCGTCAACCGCTACATGCGCTGCCCCCTGCAGTTCTATTACTGCTATGTCGAAGGGCTTCGCGAACCTGACGATACCGACGAGGACATCATCGACAACCGTGTCTTCGGCAACATCTTCCACAACGCAGCCGAACATCTCTATTCCCCCCTCAAGCAACAAAATCCGGAAATCAAGGCCAACCAACTGGATGAGCTTCTCAAGACACGCGTCGATATTGAACGTGCCGTCGACGAAGCTTTCGACGAAGAGTTTCAGGGACAGGTGCCCACGGGCGGGCTTACCGTCATCAACCGTGAGGTCATTATCCACTACCTACGCCAGCTGGTCGAGGTTGACCGGCGACTGGCGCCCTTTACTATCCTGAAATTGGAGGAAGACATCCTTCAGCGTGTTCTGGTACGTTCGCTCGGCATCACCATCACAATTGGTGGACGTGTAGACCGTCTTGACTGCATCAACACGCCCGACGGCGGGCAGCAGGTGCGCGTCATCGACTACAAAACCAGTGCCGCGCGGCTTCGTCCGTTAAAATCGGTTGACGACATCTTCGACGATGCCCACCTCTCGTCCCACAGCGACTACTATCTGCAGACCTTCCTCTACGCCCGCATCGTCAATACATTATACAAAAAACAGGGGACTTACAGCAACATCGCTCCGGCCCTGCTCTTCATTCAGCACGCCTCCGCCGACGATTATAATCCCATTCTGAAATTCGGCAACGAATACATCAACGACGTGGCGACTCCCGACGGAGACCGCTTCGTGAGGTTGCTTATGGAGAAGATAGACGAAATCTTCGACCCTGACAGTCCTTTCGTCCCGACAGCCGACTCCGAACGCTGTCTCAACTGCCCCTATCTCAGAATCTGCGGTCTGTAGACACAATAAATTGCCCGCACCTGCGTTATTATTGGGTATGCATAGATATTCCACCTTATTATATATAATAGTGGTGACGGTGCTCCTTGCGGGGTGCGGTGCAGATTCTGCCATGAAGAAAGGCGACAAGTTCTATGCGCTGGGGGAATACTTCGACGCGGCGGCACAATACAAGAAAGCTTACGCACAGACCCCTGCAAAGGAGCGCGAACTGCGCGGACAGCGAGCAAAGAAAATGGCCGACTGCTATCGGCGCATCAATAATACACAGCGGGCCGTCGCTGCCTATAACAATGTCATACGCTACAAACAAGCCGACTCGCTGACACAGTTGTTCTTAGGTCAGCAGCTGATGAGAAACGGTGACTACCGAGGAGCCGGGAAAGCCTTCCAAGCCGCCCTCGACAGCGCGGAACGTACTGATATTGACGACCGTTTTCTGACCATCATCAAGAACGGGATGAAGGCTGCAAAAAGCGCCCCCGACCTGAAGAAGAAAGACTCGAAATACACGGTGAAGCGCGAGGAACTGTTCAACTCGCGACGTGCCGAATACTCACCCATGCTGACCGGCGACGACTACGACCAACTGTATTTCACGTCGACACGCAACCAAGCACAAGGCGACGAACTGAGCGGCATCACGGGAACGAAGAACGGCGACATCTTCTTCGCTCAGAAAGATGACAAAGGGAAGTGGGGCAAGCCGCAGACCATTGACTCGGAGCTGAATTCCGCTTTCGACGAAGGAGCTTGCTGCTTCAGTGCCGACGGGCGGACTATGTACCTGACACTCTGCAAGACCGACCCGGAATACCCTCGCTACGCTACCATCGTCAAGTCGCAGCGCAGCGATGCCTCGTGGAGCAAGCCTACCGAGGTCACCGTCGCACGTGACACGCTTTCCACCTTTGCCCATCCCGCCGTGTCGCCCGACGACCAGTGGCTCTACTTCGTCAGCAACATGCCCGGCGGCTTGGGTGGCTACGACATCTGGCGCGTTGAACTGTTGCAGAACGGCACGGGTGCCGTCGAAAACCTCGGTGAGCCTATTAACTCTCCCGGCGACGAGATGTTCCCCACCTTCCGTCCAAACGGCGACCTCTACTTCTCGTCGAACGGTCATGCCGGGCTGGGCGGCCTTGACATCTTCATAGCCAAGCCCACTGAATCAACGACAGCCTTGACAACCAAGACTGCAAACAAAAAAGACGAACAACTGTCTGAAATGTCGTCTTTTTACCAAATAGAGCACCCGGGCTACCCGCTCAATTCCCAGGGCGACGACTTCGGTATGACCTTCGAGGGCTTGCACAACCGCGGATATTTCTGCTCGAACCGTGGCGACGCCAGGGGCTGGGACCACATATACTCGTTTGAGAAGTCGGAGGTACTGGTAACGGTCAAGGGCTGGCTGTACGAGATGGACGGCTACGAACTGCCTGCCGGACAAGTCTACATGGTGGGTAACGACGGTACCAACCTGAAACTGAACGTGAAGGGCGACGGCTCTTTCACACAGGAGATACAGACGGGGGTCGACTATGTATTCCTCGGGACATGCAAGGGCTACCTCAACCACAAGGAGGAACTGCGCGTCGATACAGCCACCATGTCGAACGAATACGTGCTGCAGTTCCCGCTGGCCAACATCTCGGCACCAGTACTCATCGACAACATCTTCTACGACTTCGACAAGGCCACCTTACGCCCAGAGTCGAAGACGGCACTCGATCAACTGGTGAAACTGCTGAACGAGAACCCGAACGTCACCATCGAGCTGTCAGCACACACAGACTACTTAGGTTCAGCAGAATACAACGAAAGACTCTCGCAGCGGAGAGCAGAGTCGGTAGTAAACTACCTGATAGAACACGGCATTGCCGCCGACCGCTTAACGCCGAAGGGCTACGGTAAGGGGAAGCCCAAGACCATCAGACGGAAAGTGGCAGAGAAATACCCGTTCCTGAAAGAGGGCGACATACTGACAGAGGAGTTTGTGAAAGCCCTGAAGGACGAGGCGCAACAAGACAGTTGCAACCAGCTCAACCGCCGCACGGAGTTTACAGTGCTACGCACGACCTACGGTATGTTCGACGAGGAAGGCCAACTAAAGAATCCGCCGAAGCCGAAGGCCACAACGGAAGAGGCTGAAAAGCCTGAGGACGACAGCTGGTTCTAAATCACGCTGTAACGCTCTCGACGGAACACATCGCTGATGGTTATAAGTCCGACAACCATTGTTGCGGCCATTATTAACAGCAGATGGCTCTGCAGCAAAGACATATTGTTTACCAGCATGACCAGCCTGTAGCAGACGGGTTCCCAACCACGCACCAGCACGAACAGTACTACTCCGATTACGATACAGCACGTCGTCCACAGCCGGCTAAGGGTTTGTGCCTTCACGTCGGGTATCTGGCGCATCACACGTTCAGTAAAACCATCGTCAGGAATTTCCATCTGACGGATGTCCTTGAACAATTTCTCGACAAGCTCATTATCTGTCATATCCATTCTGTCTTAAGTATTGTGCCATTTTTTCCTTACCACGCTTCAGGTGCGACTTCACGGTTCCCGTAGGCATGTTTGTCATCTTGGCAATGTCGTCGATGGCAAAACCTTCGACAAGCTGTAGGTTAATACACGTCCGCTCCTCTTCCTTCAGCTGGGCAAGAGCGGTGTAAAGGTCCATCTTGATGGTGGAGTTTGGAGGCTGGAGACTGGGGGCTGGAGTCAGGGGAGAGAGGGAGCCTGCCTCCAGCCTCCTGTCTCCTGCATTCTGTCTCCTATAATCATAATATACATTATAGGCAATACGTGTAAGCCAAGTCAGGAAACTCGACGTTCCACGGAACTGTCCGATGTGGGTGAAAGCTTTCAGAAAAGTGTCCTGAGCCAGGTCGTCGCTCAACATCTCATCGCCCAACGTCTGGCTGAGGAAGAAGCGGCGAACAGGTGACTGGTATTGGCGAACCAGCTGATCGAAAGCCCGCTTGTTGCCAAAAACAGCCACCTGTGTAGCGAGAGAGATATCGTTAAGCCTTCCCACTTTTCACTTCTCAATTTTCACTCTTCACTCTTCACTTCTTTTCCGGCATCACTATCCAAAGCACGATGTAGAGCAACAGACCGCTGAAGGCCGTGAAAATGGTGAGAAAGGCATAAGCCACACGTACCAGAACAGGGTCAAAGTCGAAATACTCTGCCAGTCCGGCACAAACACCTGCAAATACTCTGTCGTTAGAGCGCATCAATTTCTTTTCCATGTTCGTATCTTTTTAGTTGTTTAGTGTTTCGATGTTTTCACAATGGCCAGTTTACCAAGTCCAATTACTGTCACCAGGATGCCGATGCCAATGCCTACGGTGCTGCCCACATAGCCGAAAAAAGCTAACAGTCCCACACCAAGGAACGTCTGGCGCAGTCCCTTTTGCCACAAATCGTCGTCCGTGCTCTTTGACTCAGTCAGCAGTTCGTCTGGAATAGGCTGGCCCTGCTTCATGGCCATCTCGGCAAGTTTCATCTTCTGCTTTCTGTTCTTGTAGATAAAGAAGAAAAGAACGGCCAGAATAAGTACTGGTGAAATAACGAAGATAATAACCAGCACCATCAGTACAAATGTCATGCCCATCATGCCTTCAACGCCGATGTTACTGAAGATGTCGTTCACAATGGAACTGCCATTTGTATATCCACCAATGCGGTGGTGCCTGCTAACCACCGTCGAATCGTAAGACACTTGAGTGGTGTCACTGAAGACCTCCAGTTCGTCTTTCTGCTTGGTGGAGTCCACCAGTTCTTTTGCCTCCTTCTGGTTCTGTCTCTGCGCCGTAACGTTCTGAGGCAGTCCCAAGGTCAGCAGCAATGCAAATGAAATCAAATACTTTTTCATGTTTTCTGTCTCCCTTTTTTTGTTGTTTCTTTGTCCGTTAGACGCAACAAAATGGAAATTAGTTGCAAAGTTCGCAGTTTTTTTTTAATTTTGTGGCCTAAAAGTGAAAAATCATGCAACTACCAGAAGAATTTGTCAATTATACCCGCAAATTGATGGGCAACGAACTGTTCCAGCATTATCTGGACTCGTTCAGCGAAGAGGCTCCCGTCAGCATACGACTGAATCCCCTCCGCTTTTCACCTTCCACACTCGGCCTTCCGCCCTCCACCGCCCCTGTACAATGGTGCCCAGAGGGCTACTACCTGCGGAAGCGCCCTAACTTCACAATGGATCCCCTGCTTCATGCCGGCTGCTATTATGTTCAGGAGGCTGCCTCGATGTTCGTCAGCCACGTATTGCGACAGTACGTCCACACCCCCGTTGTGATGCTCGACCTCTGTGCCGCCCCCGGCGGCAAGTCGACTGCAGCCATTGCATCGCTGCCACAAGGCAGCACACTCTACTCCAACGAGCCTAACCGCAACCGCGCCAACATTCTCTTGGAGAACATCACCAAATGGGGCTATCCCAATTGCATCGTCACCAACAACTACCCGAAGGACTACCGTGCGTCTAAGTTACGCTTCGACGTCATTCTCTGCGACGTTCCCTGCTCTGGCGAGGGTATGTTCCGCCGTGACGAGGCTACCATCGGCGAGTGGAGCAAACAGAACGTGGAACGATGCTGGCAGTTGCAGCGCGACATCGTCAGCGACGCTTGGACCTGTCTCTGCGACGGTGGACTGCTCATATATAGTACGTGTACCTTCAACACCAAGGAGAACGAGGAGAACGTGCGCTGGATATGCGAAGAGTTTGACGCCGAAGTACTGCCCGTCGACGTTCGGCCCGAATGGAACATCACCGGCTCGTTGCTCCCGGACTTCAGCGCCCCCGTCTACCGTTTCATCCCAGGTATCACCCGCAGCGAGGGCCTGTTTGTCTGCGTTATCAGGAAGAAGCCCTCTCCTACCCCCTCACTGTTGAGGGAGGGCATAAAAGGGGGAAAACACTCCTGCCTCAAAGAAATCCAGATGAACCAACAACATTCTTACCTTCCTCACAGGGAGGGACCAGAGGTTGGTCTCTCATACCCTCAAGCCATTGCTTACCTGCGCGGCGAAGCCCTGACACTGCCCGCCGACACCCCTCGCGGCATCGTCACCGTCACCTTCCAAGGCCATCCGCTCGGCATGATGAAGAATATCGGCACCCGAGCCAACAACCTCTACCCCAAGGAGTGGCGCATCAGAACCACCCACGTGCCACACGAATACCAATCTGTTCTCTGATGTTCTGTACTGATATAGCTTAACAAGCATCTCAGTACAAGACACGTTAGGAACGCCTGAGTTCCCAAAAAGCAACGGCAGCGGCTGCAGCGACGTTGAGCGAGTCGACTTTGTGGTGCATCGGAATGCGCACCACAAAGTCGGCTTTTGATATGGTATCACGGGGCAGCCCGTCACCCTCGGTGCCCATAACGATGGCCAGGCGAGGCACCGTCTTCAGTACAGGGGCATCCAATGGAATAGAGTCGTCAGTAAGAGCCATAGCTGCCGTCTTGAAGCCGAGACTGTTGAGACTGCAGACAGGAGTCTCCAACCACGTCCAAGGAACCAAGAACACGCTACCCATAGAGACGCGGACGGAACGGCGATTCAGCGGGTCGCACGATGAACGCGTCAGCAGTACGGCATCGATGCCCAATGCCGCCGCCGAGCGGAAAATGGCACCGATGTTGGTAGTATCGACCACGCCATCGATAACCACTACACGGCTGGCCTCACGGCATACAGCCTCTATACTCAGGTCGACCGGTCGGCGCATGGCGCAGAGCACGCCGCGGGTCAGCGTGTAGCCGGTCAGTTGCTCTAAAAGCCGGCGTTCACCGGTATAGACAGGAATGTCGCCACAACGGGCTATCAACTCGCGGGCATCGCCCTCGATGTGACGGCGCTCGCAGAGCAGTGCCGTCGGCTGGTAGCCCTTGTCCAGCGCCACGTTGATAACTTTAGGGCTTTCGGCAATGAAGATGCCCTTCTCAGGCTCTACGCGGTTGCGTAACTGGGCTTCCGTCAAGGTGCTGAACACCTCGACCCCCGGATGCGTCAGTGATGATATCTCAATAATAGCCATGCTGTTTTTGTGCAAAGTTAGACAAAAATATTGAGAATGCAAGTCTGTCAAGACAAAAAAAGAAACAATTTGCCGGAAAATGGAAGAAAAATTTGCTTATTCGTCAGGTTTGCAGTACCTTTGCAAATTGTAATCCAAATAAACGAAACAATATGGAAGTAAAGACAGTAGGCATTGCCAGCGATCACGCCGGTTTTGCATTGAAACAATTTGTGAAAAAGTATCTGGAAGAAAAAGGATACGAGTACAAGGACTATGGCACCTATACTGAGGACTCATGCGACTACTCGGACTTCGGCCATGCGCTGGCCCGCGGCATCGAGGACGGTGAGGTGTTCCCCGGCATTGCAATCTGCGGCAGCGGCGAAGGCATCAACATGACGCTGAACAAGCACCAGTCAATCCGCGCCGGACTGTGCTGGATTCCAGAGATTGCCCACCTCATTCGTCAACACAACAATGCCAACGTGCTGGTGATGCCCGGACGATTCATCGACGAGGACACGGCGCGCAAGATTATGGACGAGTATTTCGCTACTGAGTTTGAAGGCGGCCGCCACCAGAAACGTATCGACAAGATTGCTATCAAGTAATCGCGCACGCGTTCCTTATTTATTTACATTAAAGAAGCCAAGAAACAGAAAAAAACATAATTTTAGAAAAAAGTCTGGGAAAAATTTCCATATCTCACTGAAAAACAGTATCTTTGCACTCCCAAATCGAAACTTCAAAGAAAACAGACAAAAAACAATTAAATTTAAGAGAAATGACAAAGGCTGACATCATCAACAAAATTGCCGACGAGACCGGTATTGCCAAGAAGGACGTGGCCGCTACCGTTGAGGCTTTTATGGAAGAAATCAGAGTAAGCTTGGCTTCAAATAAGGAGAATGTCTATCTGCGTGGATTCGGCAGCTTCATCGTCAAGCACCGTGCTCAGAAGACGGCTCGCAACATATCGAAAAACACGACCTTGGTGATTGACGCGCACGACCTGCCCGCGTTCAAGCCCGCCAAGAGTTTCATTGCCAAAATGAAGTGATTCAAACATTAAAATACTGATATTAAACATTTAAACATTATGCCAAACGGAAAAAAGAAAAAGGGCCACAAGATGGCTACTCACAAGCGTA
>CAMHIS010000051.1 GCA_946185285.1 uncultured Prevotellaceae bacterium | reverse complement strand
CACCCCGACCACAAAACACGGAGGGGTCGGCGCGGGGGATCTGCAGGTCGGGCAGCCGTTCTGCTATGATGTGAACCGTTGGGCAGTAAGCCTCCACGGCTCTGCCAGACAACTCTGCGGCGAGCACGCAAAGCAGTAGGATGGTTCTTTTCAGCGTCATTTGAGTGCAAAATTACGAAAAAGCGGACGAACTGCCAAACAATCTGCCTGCTTTTTTCGTGATGGTGGCGGCGTGACGGCTACGCTTAGTCGAAATAGGGATAGAGTTCGCGGAAGCCGCTTACTATTTCTTCCATCAGGCCGGGGTGTGCTGCCAGATACTTACGGTTGATGAGCATGTAGGCGCTCTTCTCTACATTGAACTGGTGTTTATACTCTTCATTACCAAAGTTGGTCAGCATGAAGCGACGATAGACGCGGAAGCGCTTGGTGTTGGCTTCGTCCTCGTCGAGCTTGTTGGCTCCGATAAATCCAAACGAGGCGTGGGGGTCGCTGAGAGCAACCTCCTCCATGACGGCCATGCAGGTGCGTATGCACTGGCGGGCCTCGTTGAGACCGGTCATCAGGTTGTACTTGTGCTCGCTGCTACGATGAGCCTTCAGGTGGAACTTCACGGCGTAGAAGTGGTGCTTATAGACCTCAATCCACATCCAGTACGTCTGGTGGCTCTTGGGCGACTTGAAGGAGTACAACAGCCTGTAAAGCAAAAAGCCTTGGGGACCGTCCCAAGGCTCTATCACTTTCTTCACAAACCGGTAAGGGTAGTGCTCGATATTCATCTGCCTATGGGATTAGATATGGATAAACATCAATTCGTTCACGCTGGCGTTCTGCTTCTGGAACTTCCACAAAGCCATTACCACTATAGAGAATCTGCTGATCCTCCACTGATAGGTAACTGGCCACACGGGCCATATACTCTTTCGTTTTCTCTTTCTGATATGCAATGCGGCGGGCCTGCATATCCTTAACTTTCTGCGTCATTGTTCCCATATCGACTGCAAAGATACGACGTTTCTTCGTAACCGCCAAATAATTAGGCCAAAAAAAGCAGGCGGACTGCCAAACACTCCGCCTGCCTTTTTAGTTCTGACTAATCATGGATGAGCTACACGTTAAAGCGGAAGTGCATGATGTCGCCGTCCTGGACCACATAGTCCTTGCCCTCGACGGCCAGACGGCCGGCCTCGCGGACGGCAGCCTCGGAGCCGTACTGGATGTAGTCGTCGTACTTGATGACCTCGGCGCGGATAAAGCCTTTCTCGAAGTCGGTGTGGATGACGCCTGCGCACTGCGGGGCCTTCCAGCCCTTCTTGTAGGTCCACGCCTTCACCTCCATCTCGCCGGCGGTGATGAACGTCTCCAGGTTCAGCAGGGCGTAGGCCTTCTTGATGAGTCGGTTGACGCCGCTCTCCTCAAGGCCCAGCTCCTCGAGGAACATTTGCTTGTCGTCGTACGACTCCAGCTCGGCAATGTCCTCCTCGGTCTTGGCGGCGATGACCATCATCTCGGCACCCTCTTCCCGGGCCAGCTCCCCTACCCTACGGGTCCACTCGTTGCCGTCGCGAGCGTCCTGCTCGCCGACGTTGCAGACGTAGAGCACGGGCTTCGACGTCAGCAGGAACAGCTGGCGGGCGCAGTCCTGCTCCTCCTTCGTGTCGAACTCCACGACGCGGGCGTTCTTGCCCTGGTCGAGTGCCTCCTTGTAAGCGTGCAGCACGGCGACTTCCACCTTGGCGTCCTTGTTGCCTGCGGCAGCGGCCTTCTCGGTCTTGGCCAGCCGGCTCTCGATGGTCTCGAGGTCCTTCAGCTGCAGCTCGGTGTCGATGATTTCCTTGTCGCGGATGGGGTCGATGGTGCCGTCGACGTGGGTGATGTTCTCGTCCTCGAAGCAACGGAGCACGTGGATGATGGCGTCAGTCTCGCGGATGTTTCCGAGGAACTTGTTTCCCAAGCCCTCACCCTTCGATGCACCCTTCACCAGGCCGGCTATATCGACAATCTCGCACGTGGCGGGAACGATGCGGCCCGGATGAACCAGTTCGGCGAGCTTCGTCAGCCGCTCGTCGGGCACGGTTATCACGCCGACATTCGGCTCAATCGTACAAAACGGAAAATTAGCTGCCTGCGCCTTTGCGCTCGACAGGCAGTTGAACAGTGTAGACTTGCCCACGTTGGGCAGTCCCACAATACCACATTTTAGTGCCATGATATTACCGATTTACGTATTTTCAAATTGCAATTTTGCTGCAAAGGTACGAAATAATCTGCAATCTCAATACAAAACCCGCCACGTTTTCCGGAAAACCCGCCACGTTTTCGTCAAAACCCGCCACGTTTTCCGGAAAACGCGGCCCGAAATCCTCGGTCTGTTTCAAAAAGTTGAAAAGCTGTTCGCTGTTGTCGTTGAAGAACAGTTCCGCACTTTTAGCGATGCTTTGCTTCTCCCGTCCTGGTGTCATAACTGTTATTTGTACTTATCAACCCTCACTTCTGTCACTTCCCTCACCCCTGTAGGTGACGGAAGTGACGGAAGTGAGGGTTGTTTCCCGTGATTCGCAGGGGGCTCGACGGGTGAACCGTCGAGCGCTGTGTTGCCTTTTATGAACCGCGGTTTAATAGCCGAAGTCTTCGCCCCTTGCGAAGGCGGGCTGGTCGGTGAACGTGTCGTTGGGATTGTTCACGTCAGTGCCGCTGGTGTAGGCCGCCTGGCGCACGGTGAGCACGAGCGTGTCGTTGGCGGCAATGAAGGAGACCTCCTGCTGACGGGCTTCGGTTCCCAGGTTCTGCTCGCAGGCCACCGCAACCTGCGGCGTGCCGCCAGCGTAAGGCACGGCGTTGACGGTGAGCCACGAGGCGGAACCTTTCTTGCGTGTCACCTCTGAGGTGAGGCCAGTGAGGGTGACGACGGTTTCCGAGGCGTCGGCGGGCATGTTGCATGTCTGGGTGAAATGCTTGCCCTTCACAGTGCCAGGCGTGGGAGGCTGGGGCTGTGGTGTGGGCGTGTCGTTGTCATCGCCGCCGCCGCACGACAGGAGGGTCAGGCAAACGGCAAATGCTATGGAAAGAATCTTAATTGTCTTCATATATTCTTGTTTTTGAAAGAAGTAACCATTGTATGTCTGATATTATTTAACCACGACCTTGCGGCGGTTCAAGAGGTAGACGCCAGGCGCGGTGAGCCTGTCGATGCGACGGCCCTGCAGGTCGTAGAGCTGATCACCATCCACAGTCGCCGGTGCGGCGTCGATGCCGGTGGCCTCACCATCGATTAGGTAGGCGCGGGCACCGGCCGACTTGGGCACGGCGAGCCAGGCGCGGTGGGCTTCAATCAGGAACGGTGCACCCTGCTGTGCGCCCCAGAACCAGCCAAAGCTGGTGGCCAGCGAGGTGTTGCTGGGGCCGTAGGCCAGCTTGTAGTAGAGACTGTTGCTGCTGGAGGAACCGTCGGACGTGGTGGTGGCATCGTCGCTGCCGTGGAGGAGGTTGGTTCCGACGGGGGAACCGTCGGACGCTGTGGTGGCGGTCAGCGTGTAGGTAGCGGCTTCCTTCTGGGTGGCCTCGATGAGGACGGCGGTGGCCTTCGGGATGATGCCGCCGCTGAGCGGCTGGTAGGTGAGGCGGTTGCCGCTGACGCCGCTGACGGTGCTGGCCTTCAGGCCGGCAGGCAGCTGGTAGTCGGCCTTGGAGTCGTAGAAGGTGGCATAGCCGGCATCGGCCACGCGGAGGTCGTAGGTGGCCATGGCGGGAGCATTGCCGCTGGTGGTCAGCTCGGTCTCTGCCTTATAGTCCTTCGGCTCGTTCAGGCCCACACGGTCGGTGGCGATGGCGCAGAGACCGTACTTCGTGCCCGTCTCGACGTCGATGGTGCAGGTGGTGCCTTCAGTAATAGTAGCCACGGCCAGCCACTCGCCGCCGTTCTTCTGGGCGAAGACGGTATAGTGGTCGACGCCGCTGGTCGGGTCGCTGCCGCTGACGGTGACGGTGAGCTTGCCCTCCGACGGCTCCTCAGCCTTCGTGACCTTCGATGTCGGGTAGTCGGTGTCGAAGGTGTTCGTGTAGGTATTGGTCACGATAGGCTCGTTGGCATCGAAGACGATGGTGGCCTTGTTGCTGATGGTGGACCCGTTGGCCGGGTTGGCTTTGTGGTCGATGATGAAGCTGACGTAGCCCTCGCCGCGCCCGTTCTGGTCGTTGGGCAGCAGGAAGCCGTTCATCACGTCGGCCAGCTCGCTGCCGTTCGCCTCAAGTGATGCGAAGCTCCAGTTGACGACGCCCGTTGCGGGGTTGAACTGTCCGCTGACGCGCACCAGGATGTCATGGCCGTTCACCTTATAATTAACGTCGCGCGTGAACTCCTGCGTCCGGCTGCCGCCCACGACGAAGGTGGTGTCGGCCCAGCCGAAGCTACTGAACGAGAAGGTCTCGGCGTCGAGTTTCGTCAGGTCGAGCGTGTCGGTGACGAAGACCTCGTTGGCAGGTGCCGATGCCGTCGACTTGTTCTCGAAGGTTATCATATACGGCATCTGGCGGATAGGCTGGATGTAATGCTTGTCGTCGTCAGGTCCCCACGGGCCAATCATTTCGTTGGGGTCGTAGCTTGCCACGGCCTTCAGACGGACGTAATCCTTCGTCATCTGCATACAGCTGGCCACCGACACGGCATTGCCCCACAAGTTCCAGACACCCTTCGCCATTGCCACAAATATGGCACTTCCTCCAAAGGTTACAACGTCAAAGACAGAGCCCACACAAGAAAAGATGGAGTTGACAAGGCAGACGTGCATGTTGGCTGCCGCCCAGTCATGGAACTCCTTTGTGGCCTCTTTGTATTTGTTGATATCATACGCACAGCCTACAATCGGGATTGAGCCATGGAACGTGTCTTTGAAATAGCCCCACAAGTAGTCCTTGATGAAGCAGTCTGCCATATCCATGTTCCAGCGGTCGTGTACTTTGAACTCTCCCGGAAGCGGGTCGTCGCCCGAACGTGTAGCAGCGTTTTCGAAGAGTGCCTCGTCGAAGGCGCCAAACGGCTGTCCCACGGCATAGGCTATGTGATAGTCGGAGAAGTCTTCGCCGGTCGACAATTTTATGTTGAATGAGCGCTGCTCCACGCTGTTGGGTCCCACGTAAGGTATGCTGAGCATATAGAAGCGCATGGGGCCATACTCCGGCGTGTCGATGACCACACCGTTTTCAAACTCCTTCGTAAGATCCTTGATTTCCTGCTCCACGCCGTCGCCAGAAGTGATGATGGGGAAGTCGAAGGTGATGTCGACGTTACCCGCATCGCTGACAAAGAGATAGAATGGCGTGTTGTAGGCAGCGGTGTTAGTAGAATTCGTAAAGTTGAAGGTGTAGCGCTCATACCTGTTATTCAAGAACCTGGAACGTCCGGATAGTTTCACGCTGACAACAGGATCCTCGCCTTCCTCTACAGTGAAGGCCTGCTGCAGGGTGTCGGTGCCCACTATCACGTCGTACTTGCCCTCGGGAGCGTCCAAGAGGTTAAAGCTGGCGGGAGCGAGGTCATTAAGCGACGTCAGCTTGTCGGAATCGTAGTTCGAGGGAAGCAGCCATTTGCCTTCAATCTCGGTGCTGCCCTGTTTCAGTAGCACGCGCGGCTTGTTGTTGTTGGTCAGTTTGTAGCCGCCCTGTATCCTTACTTCCACCACGTCGCTATGGCCGGCGCTGGCGGGGAACACCTTGCTCAGTCCGCTGATGCTGAACTGCTTGGCCACCGGCGCGAAGGCATTGGTCTCTTTGCCGTTGCCCTTGGCCACCATCCAGAAGGTGTAGTTGCCAGGATGTCCGTTGTAGTTCACGCTCTCGTGCTTCTTCCAACTCTCATTGTAAGTGCCGAATGATGTGGCACTGGGCTTGAACCACCAATAGACCTCGCCGTCGGGGGTGACGTCGTTCACATAGACGGTGGTGCCCTTCGTGTCTTTGGTCAGGGTGAAGTCGGCCTTGGGCAGGTTGATGCCGTTGTGCTCCACGAGGGGCGCATCCATCAGTGGCACGGGGTCGTTGTGATACTGGCTCTCGTCGCGCAGCGTGCCGTCGAAGGTGAGCAGCAGGCGGCAGTCCTTGTCCGTGGCGTCGGGCTTGCCGTAGATGTGCCGGTGGATCTCGTCGAGGGTCAGCGCACGGCTGTAGATGGCGAAGTTGTCGATGAGCACATCGCCGTCATTCTGCGTTTGCGAGCGGCCGATGAGGATGGGGTTGTTGCCCATCAGAATCTTGCCGTGCTCGGTGCGCGTGTTGTAGGGCAGACCGTCGATGTAGAAGTGTACATTGTTCTCCGAGACGTTGGAGTCGTAGGTCATGGCCACGTGGTGCCACTGTCCCATCTCGCGGATGAGGTAGTCCCATGGTGTGAACAAGCCGCCGCCATTGCTCTTGTCAGGATGTATGGAGCCGTTGAAGGCGAAGCCGCCGGGCGTGGCACCGCCCGACTGATAGTAGAGTTCGAGGTACCAGCCGTCCATGAAGTTTGAGCCTCCTAAGGAAGCGTTGGTGTTGTTCAGGCTGGCAAAGCCGAAGCCGCCCTTCACGTCGTCGAACCGCACCCATGCCTCGACGGTGAGGGCATCGCTGGTGGCCTCGATGCTGGGCGACATGGGGATGACGATGTCGTTCCTTATGGTGTTGGTAAGGTGGTAGGCCATCTCCTTGGCCTCAGCGGAGACTTCGGGACGCTCCACGCGGCGGTGGCAGATGTTCCAGAAGTAGCCGTCGTAGCTGGCGATACCAGCCTGGTGGGGGCTGTACTGCATGAACCAGTGCTCGGTGCCCTCACTGTCGAAGAGCACGGTCAGTGCCTCGTTGTTCCTGTCCCTGTAAGGGTCCCACGACTGGTCGCCCTTGCGGAAGTTGCGGCAGACGGTCTCGAAGCCGTCCTTCGTCTCCATGTAGAAGCCCTGCTCGCCGGTAACAATGACGTGGCGTCCCGACGCATCGTCGGGAGCAATGGTGAAGCGGAAGGCAGAGTTGTTTAGCTCGTAGGTGTCGAAGCAGCGGCGCTGCTGCTGCCACGTCTTGCCGCCGTCGTGCGAGTACCACAGCGTGCGGTGGGTGACGCGGCCCCAGCGACCGTTCTCGCCTGTCCAGCGGTAGCCCATCACGTAGAGGTTGTCGCCCTTGCCGGCGATGGTCATCGTGCCCGAGTCATAGCTGTCGGGCAGATATTTTGGCTCTCCCCAGGTCTGTCCGCCGTCGGTTGAGCGCTGATAGACAATCATTTCCTCGTCGCCGTCGTCGAGCTTGCCGTAGTAGATGAGGTCGATGGTATTGCCCTGCATCACCATCTGCGGACGGTAGCCGGGCATGTTGCTCCAGTAGTTATATCTACCGGTGCCCCGCTGTGTCACGTTTTGCGTGACGAGCGTCTTGCCGCCGTCGGATGACGAGTTCAGCAGGACTTTGGTACTTTTATCGTCGTCCCAGCATACCATCGTCCACTTGCCGTTCTGCACCTGAAGGTCGGCTATCTGATGGAAACTGGGATATGTACGACGTTCGCCGAACGGGTAGCCTTCCAGCTGCCATTTCAGCAGTTGGAAGTTCTGGCCGCCGTCGGTGCTGGTGTACGCACGCAGTTCCTTGCGGCCGGTGCCGTCACTGTGATGCGTGGCGAACACAACGGTCTGCCCGTCGCAACCTGCGTAGTACATGTTGAGGTGCTGCGTGACGGAGCCTGTGCCAAACTGCTCCAGGTCGACGGTTGTGAACGATGCGCCGCCGTCGGTGCTGCGTGCAAAGCGCAGCTTCCAGCGGTCATCGGCATCTTTCGACGGACAGAGAATATACACGCTGCTGCCGCTGACAGCCAGCAGGTGGTTGTTATTCCGATAGAGCTTCTCCTTCGAGGTGCTGATGAGCCTGGCCTCCTCCCATGTGCGTCCCAGGTCGGCGCTGCGGCGGTAGTACATACGGTAGAGGCCGTCGGCGTCTTTGCCGTTCTCCTGCCACAGCAGGTGGATGGTCTTGCCGCTGGTCTCCACCTCCATGGTGAAGAGACTGGTGGTGTACGCCGTGATGTCGGTCACGCCGTAAGTGAGGTTCTGCCAGCCGCCCCACTCGGAGGGTAGCGACTGCTTCAGGTTGTCGTCAGTCTGTGCCGCCGCCAACATCGGCACCGCAAGGAGTGCCAGCTTGATGAGTAGTTTTTTCATGTTTTATGACTTTTGGTTTTTGCAATTATGGCGCAAAGTTAAGCAAAAGACATGGAATAGCGACTATCAAAACACGGAAAAAGACTATCATTTCCACGATTTGATAGTCTTTTTTCCTGATTATGCTCTTTTATCTCACTTTATCAGCTTTGGAGGGAGCCAACCCACTCGCGTGGCGTCATGCCAGTAACGGCTTTGAAGTTGCGGAAGAAGGAGGTTTCGGTGCTGAATCCTGAGTTAGCGGCCACGGTGGCGGTCTTCATGTCGGGCTGCTGGCGCAGCAGTTCTTGGGCGTGGCGCACGCGGTAGGTGTTGACAAACTGCGAGAACGACTGGCTGCGGATGCTGTTGATGCACTCGCTGACGTAGCTGCTGTTCGTGTTGAGTCGCACGGCCACGTCCTGCAGCTTCAGGTCGCAGCGCAGGTAGAGCTGCTCCTCGTCCATTATCAGGCAGATGCGCTCCATGAGGTCGGTATCCTTGTCGTCGGTGGGAATGTCTTCAACAACAGGCACATCCACGACAGCCCCGTTCTCTCTGCGGCGTCTATGGTATATATTGTACGCTAAGATGCCTACACCCGTCAGGGCCACGAGCCACCATAGCCCGACAGGCCATTTGTAGGCGGCAGCCTGCTGCTCCGTTCCGAAGTGGTAGAGCCAGACGCATGAGAGCGGCTTGTAGTTGGTATTGGGATTGCCGCCGACCAGCATCAGGTCGCCGTCGGGCGTCAGCACGGGAATGGTGGTGGTGGCCTGAGCTATCGAGTCGGTATAGTAGAGCGTCAGGGCCGCCGGCTGTTGGGCATAGTCGATGGCAAGTATGTACTGGTGGTGATACAGGCTGTCGACACCCATCATATAGCCCCGCTGGCGCTGGCTGTCAACAATGATGGGGCCTTTGTAGGCGACGGGACCGTATGGCCCCAGCATCGGTATGGGACTGGCCGTTGGCAGCAGCGAGAATGTCGTGTCGCGCAAGACGACAATCCCCAATTGCCCGCTCTTGTCGGTAACTGAAAGCAGATAGGTGCAATCGCCTGTTGAACAGGCATCGCTGCTGAAGGGCAGGTCGAAATAGACGGGTCGCCACTGCTCCAGCAGCGGCACGCGGAAGGCGTCGCCCTTCACGCGGTCTGCCCAAACGGTGTCGGGGTGCTTGTCGTATTGGTCGTTGCCACTGAGGATGATGGCATCATCGTCGGCCGTGCGGAAGATATAGGGATTGGAGCGGGCCTGCACCACGTCCTTGACGTGCTCCACCTGACTGCGCCCGTCGTAGCAGCCGATGGCGTCGGCGGCATAGTGGTTTCCGCTGATGATGACGCGCCCGTCACCCATCTGCGTGGCACTGGCCAGCACGCGCCGCCGGTCCAAACAGCCGAAGCCCTCGAAGGCGTGCGTCGCAGGTGTATAGCGCTCCATCATGAAGGTCTGCCCGATGCCCAACGGCTCGTTGTGGCCACCGCCGATGATGACCTCGCCCGAGCGCAGTACGATGGCAAAGCCGTTGTCGTGGCTGTAGGCCATCGTCATCGGGTGCCATTCGCCGTCGGCAAAGTACTCTGCTGTCGGCGTTGTCACGAAGTTGGTGGTGTGGCCGCCTGTGACGGTCAGCTCACCGTTAACATAGAAAATGCTATGGCCGCTGCGTGGCATCGTCAGGTCGGGCAGGCGTTCCGGCACGATACGGACCAGCGGACAATTCTCGGCTGCGGCAACGCCGCAGCACAGCCAACAGAGGGCGAGGAGCCTATACATTATACGTTGAAGCGGAAGTGCATGATGTCGCCGTCCTGGACCACATAGTCCTTACCCTCGACGGCCAGACGGCCGGCCTCGCGGACGGCGGCCTCGGAGCCGTAGTGGATGTAGTCGTCGTACTTGATGACCTCGGCGCGTATAAAACCCTTCTCGAAGTCGGTGTGGATGACGCCTGCGCACTGCGGGGCCTTCCAGCCCTTCTTGTAGGTCCACGCCTTCACCTCCATCTCGCCGGCGGTGATGAACGTCTCGAGGTTCAGCAGGGCGTAGGCCTTCTTGATGAGTCGGTTGACGCCGCTCTCCTCCAGACCCAGTTCCTCCAAAAAGAGCTGCTTGTCCTCGTATGACTCCAGTTCGGCAATGTCCTCCTCCGTCTTGGCGGCGATGACCATCATCTCGGCACCCTCTTCCCGGGCCAGCTCCCCTACCCTACGGGTCCACTCGTTGCCGTCGCGAGCGTCCTGCTCGCCGACGTTGCAGACGTAGAGCACGGGCTTCGACGTCAGCAGGAACAGCTGGCGGGCGCAGTCCTGCTCCTCCTTCGTGTCGAACTCCACGACGCGGGCGTTCTTGCCCTGGTCGAGTGCCTCCTTGTAAGCGTGCAGCACGGCGACTTCCACCTTGGCGTCCTTGTTGCCTGCGGCAGCGGCCTTCTCGGTCTTGGCCAGCCGGCTCTCGATGGTCTCGAGGTCCTTCAGCTGCAGCTCGGTGTCGATGATTTCCTTGTCGCGGATGGGGTCGATGGTGCCGTCGACGTGGGTGATGTTCTCGTCCTCGAAGCAACGGAGCACGTGGATGATGGCGTCAGTCTCGCGGATGTTTCCGAGGAACTTGTTTCCCAAGCCCTCACCCTTCGATGCACCCTTCACCAGGCCGGCTATATCGACAATCTCGCACGTGGCGGGAACGATGCGGCCCGGATGAACCAGTTCGGCGAGCTTCGTCAGCCGCTCGTCGGGCACGGTTATCACGCCGACATTCGGCTCAATCGTACAAAACGGAAAGTTGGCTGCCTGTGCCTTCGCGCTCGACAAGCAGTTGAACAGTGTAGACTTGCCGACGTTCGGCAGTCCTACAATACCACATTTTAGTGCCATTATTCTTTTATAAACGTTTATTATCTGGGTGCAAAGGTACAGCAATCCGAGCAAAAAACCAAAGAAATAGGCGTTTTAATTTCTTACTGCCGGTTTTTCCCCGTTAGTACCCGACGTTTTCGCCGACGAGGACGACGGTGTGGCGGCCGTGCGGTGAATTGCGGAGGAAGTGGACATAGTTGCAGATGCTCTCAGGCGAGTTGCAGTTGTGGCAGACGCCGTCCACCTGACAGGGCGTCTTGATGTCGAAGCGGGCGGCATTGATGGGCGACGCCGTGCTACGGGCGCGCTGCAGGGCGGCTTCGACGGTCTGTGCCACCTTGTTCAGGCCGATGATGAAGATGACCTTCTTCGGGCCCCACGTGATGGCCGCCACGCGGTTGCCGTTGCCGTCGATGTTCACGATGACGCCGTCCTCCGAGATGGCATTGGCACTCGACAGGTAGACGTCGGCCGTGAAGGCCCGCTCGTAGATCTTCACCACCTCGTCGCGGTCGGTGACGAGGTCGCGGTCGAGCACCTCCAGCGTCCCTCGGTCTCTGAGTGCCTGCGGGATGCCCATGTCGCGGATGGTCATCGAGCCGCCCCAGGTGACGCTGCTTCCATCGGCTATCAGTTCCGACACTTTACTCACTGCCTCTGCCGCCGTCGGGCAGTAGAAGGCTTCCATGTTGCGGCGCTTCAGGCTCTTGATGATCCGCTCTGCCAGCCGCTGGTTACGTAGTTCTCTTGGTTTCATATCCGTCATGGTTATTTTACAGGGCAAAGCGGTTCTCAATGACCGTCCAGTCGATGATTTGCCAGAGGGCGGCGAGGTGGTCGGGACGGCGGTTCTGGTAGTCCAGATAGTAGGCGTGCTCCCAGACGTCGAAGGTCAGCAGGGGCTTCAGGCCTTTCTGCACGGGATTGGCGGCATTCGTCTCCTGTGTGACGACGAGCTTGCCGGCGTTGTCTGCCGACAGCCAGACCCAGCCTGAGCCGAAGAGTGTGGCCCCCTTCTTCTGGAACTCGTCCTTGAAAGCCTCGAACGAGCCAAAGTCGCGGACGATGGCCTCGGCGAGCTTGCCGACGGGCTGATTGTCGTTCTTAGGTGCACCGAACTGGCTGAAGTAAAGGTTATGGTTCAGAATCTGCCCCGCATTGTTCAGCACGCCACCACTGGCCTGCCTGACAATCTCCTCCAGCGGCAGTGCTGCCTGTGGGCTGTCTGCCAAAAGGGTATTGAGGTTATTCACGTAGCCGGCGAGATGCTTCCCGTGGTGGAAGGCGATGGTCTCGCGGCTGATAACAGGCTCTAAGGCCTCCGGCGCGTAAGGGAGCGCCATCAGTTCAAATTTTGCCATAATTGTGTTATTGGTTATTGTGTTGCCGGGAGAACCGGCAACCGCTGTGGTTGTGTTGCCGGGAGAACCGGCAACCGCTGTGGATGCAGCCTCGGAACGGGGCATGAGAAAGAAGCGCTGGAACTCCTGCTCGAAGTTGGGCGTCAGCACACCCTGGCCGATTGCCTGGCGAATTTCCTGCATCGTCCAGAAGCGGCCGCCGTCGAGTTCGTCCTTCGAGGGCAGGATGGGGCCGTCGTAAGTCGTGCGGTTCACATACACCAGTTCGCGCTCACGGCGGCTGTCGAACACGTACTTGTCTATGAACGCCGGGGTGAAGTCCGTGATGCCCAGTTCCTCGCGCACTTCGCGGCGCAGAGCCTCCTCGGGTGTCTCGCCGTAGTCGATGTGGCCGCCGACGGCCGTGTCCCACTTGCCCGGCTGAATGTCCTTCCATTCGGGCCGCTTCTGCAGATACACGTCGCCCTGCGCGTTGAACACATGCAGATGGACCACCGCGTGGAGCAGCCGCGAGCCGTTGTGGCACTCGCCGCGCGTAGCCTGTCCTATTACTGTTCCCTCCTCGTCTACGATTGGGAACCTCTCTTGCTGATTGTCTTTCATAACTTTTGTATTGACGGACTCGACGGGTGAACCGTCGAGCGCACTGAACGTTGAATAGGGTTTATACCACCTGGAAATGGCGGAGGGCATTCAGGATGCCGTCGTCATCGACGGTGGTGGTGACGTAGTCGGCCTGGCGCTTGAGGTCGTCGATGGCGTTGCCCATGGCAATGCCGATGCCGGCCTGTAGAATCATCGAGGTGTCGTTGCCGCCGTCGCCGAAAGCGATGGTGCGGTCGGGGTTGAAGCCCTCGTGGCGGGCCATGGCGAGGATGCCCTTGCCCTTGTCGGCACCGTTGGCGGTGATGTCGGTGAACTCTGGATGCCAGCGACCTGAGACGCACTGCGGCAGTCGCGCCATCAGCTGCGGCTCGTAGTCGGCGGTGAAGAAGGGCGTAAGTTGCAGGATGTCCTGCTGTAGCACGACATCGAGCGGCGAAGCCTTGTCGAGGTTCTTCACGGCCAGCATCTGGCGGAAGATGCGGTCGACGTCGCCCGTTGGGTCGAGAACGGCCACGTCGCTGCGCCCCACGACGATGAGGCTGTAGCCCTTATCCCGTGCATCGTCGACACACGTCATCACGTCGGCCTTGGCGATGGGCTGGCAGCAGACCATTTCGTCGCCGACATAGCAGAGAGCACCGTTGGTGGTGATGTAGCCGTCGATGAGATGCCCGATGGTGCCGAGGTTGGTGATGATAATCGGCGGCCGGCCAGTGGCGATGTAGACGCGCGAACCGTTGGCCTTGGCCTGCGTCAGTGCGAAGACGGTGGACGGCGGAATCTCGTGGGTCTTGAAGCTGACCAGCGTACCGTCGATGTCGAAGAATAAAGCGTATTTCTGTTTCATCATTCTAATTCTTTTCTGTCATATATTTCCAGTAGCGGCGTGGCATGTCACTGAGTTGTTTCTTGGGGTTGATGCGCTCGCGGATGCAGATGGCCTTGAAGTAGGTGCGCCAGAGCTGCTGGAAGAGCGTGTCGTCACTGCTGATGACATCGGCATTGAGCTTGCCGTTCGACAAGTCAAACGGCACCGCAGCCTCGTCCTCGAACGTCACGCGTATGACGGTTTCCCCGTCATAATAGAAACCGTAGTGGCGCCGGGCGTCATAGATGAGCCAAGGCTGGTCGTTGAAGCGGTCCTGGAAGTGGTCGGTGACGAGCGGCAGCACGTTGTGGTCGGGCGAGACGACGGCCAGGTAAGTGCCGTCCTTCGCCTTCTGGAAGCGGATGAACTGCTTCATGCGCAACTGTTCGTGCAGCACGCGGCGACAGGTGTTGCGCACGGCCAGCACGTCGGGGTCGGAGGCGTTTTGTTCGAGACTCTTCACCTGTGGCTGCCGGAACACCTTGCAGATGAAGTTGAAGAGCGGCTGGTTCAGCGCACGCTCCTCTGAAAGCCAGCTGATAGTAATCATCCGCAGTCCCGCCGCCGAGAGGTGCTTCTCCAGTCCCTTCCAGACACGCCCAGCCTTCTCGGTGTCGGTCACCACGACGTGGGGCATGTCGGCAAACAGCGGTAACAGTTCGCCCTCCGCCAGCAGCATCTCCGGACTCGACGGGTGAACCGTCGAGCGCACTGAGCACAGGCCGTAGGAGAAGCTGTCGAACACGGCTGTCAACAGGCCGTCGAGGGTATTGTCGAACACGTAGACTTGCATTTGGTGAAACAACGGATCAAACGGGTTTTTAGGGATTGTCATCGTCTTTGAAGTCGAGAGTCAGCTGCTGCTCGGCGGCGGCACGCTTCTGCTGTGCCTTCGAGAGCAGTAGGGGACGTAGTCGCTCAGGGCGCAGCTCATTGATGCCGACGACGGGCTGCGAGAAGACGGAGGTGAGCTCACCGCAGGTGATGAAGTATTTCGCCTTCTTCATCACCACGCCCATCTGCTTCAGGTGGTAGGACGTGAGACGGTTGAAGCGTCGGCTGTTGACGATGAGGACAGCCGACTTCACACCGATGCCTGGCACGCGGAGTATGCGCTCGTAGTCGTCCTTGTTGATGTCGACAGGAAAAGCCTCGGGATGGCGCAAGGCCCAGCTGAGCTTCGGGTCGACGTCGAGGTCGAGATGCGTGTGGGCATCGTCCACAATCTCGTCGACGCTGAAGTGGTAAAAGCGCATCAGCCAGTCGGCCTGGTAGAGTCGGTTCTCGCGCACTAATGGCGGCTGCTTCAGCACGGGCAGGCGCGGGTCGTAGGTGTTCACGCTGACATAGCCGGAGTAATAGACGCGGCGCATCGTAGGCTGCCGGTACATGGCATTGGACATCAGGAGGATGTCGCGGTCGCTCTCCTTCGTGGCACCCACAATCATTTGCGTCGACTGTCCGGCAGGCACGAAGCGTGGTGCGTGCCGGAACTTCTTCCTGTCCTCCTTGTTCTCCAGCACGCCCTGCTGAATCAGCGACATGGGCAGGAAGATGCTTCGGTGGTCTTTTTCGGGAGCCAGTGCCTTCAGCGACTCCTCCTTGGGAATCTCAATGTTGATGCTCATGCGGTCGGCATAGCGTCCTGCCTCGGCAAGCAGTTCCTGCGAAGAGCCGGGGATGGTCTTCAGGTGGATGTAGCCGTTGAAGCGGTGGACGGTGCGCAGGTCGCGCACGATGGCCACGAGCCGTTCCATCGTGTAGTCGGGATTGCGCACCACGCCGCTCGACAGGAAGAGTCCCTCGATATAGTTCCTGCGGTAGAACTCCATCGTGATGTCCTCTAACTCGCTGACGGAGAGCGTCGCCCGCTTGATGTCGTTCGAACGGCGGTTGATGCAGTAGGCGCAGTCGTACATGCAGTAGTTGGTCAGCATCACCTTCAGCAGCGAGATGCAGCGCCCGTCGTCGGCAAACGAGTGGCAGATGCCTACGCCGCCGACCGTCGACCCCACCATGCCCTTCTTGCCGGAGCGCACGGTACCGCTTGATGAGCACGACACGTCGTACTTTGCCGACTCTGCGAGTATCCGTAGCTTCTCCATCGTCTTCTCCGTCAGCATAGTCGTTTTACCGCACAACCGCGAACGGCTCGCGTTTAATAATTTTCTTACCATTCCAGATGTACAGGCCGGCGGGAAGGCCGTCGAGCGAGGTGGCTCTGCGGCGCACGCAGCGGCCATCTGTTGTGTAGACATCGGCCGACGGCGTGAGAATCTGGTTGTCGGCAATGCCCGTATCATGACTGATGGGACGGATGCCGACAATCATGTCCTGGTAAAAGTTGAACTGATAGCCCGGCGGGTCGAGCAGGTCGATGTCGTAGTAGCCGTCCTCGTGGCCGTACCATCCCCAGTTGACGTGAACCAACCCTTCTTCGTTGTAGCCGTCGACGACGAACGAATGGGCGTAGATGCCTTCCGAGAGACTGAAGCTGATGGCCTCGTAGAAGATGGGCCGCCCGTTGGACAGTTCTTCGCGGACCATGTCAAGCCATTCATCACGACTGTAGTCGCTGCGCAGGCGAGTCTGCATCCTGCTGCCGTCGTAGTGGAAGTATTTGACCAAGGCATCGCCCGCCGTGAAGTTGGTGGAGAACGAGAAAGTCTTCTCGAACAGCATGTTGCTGGCTACGGCGCAGTGGTAGAGCAGCTCAGCCACGGCGCGCCCTTCAGCTTCGGTGTAGTCGCCGCTGTAGTCATCAATCATGTTATCCCAGTCGTAGTCGGCCTCTGAGAAATCCACGCTGAAAGTATTGGCGTTCGTGTCAAAAACAGGATAGACGACGCTGTTGCTGCCTTCACCTCGAGCGGGCCATTGGTGGTAGCGCATAATCTGTCCCATGGCCACGGCAACACAGCCCACGCGGCAGTGCTGCTCGTCGGGCTGATAGCCGCCCCAGGGCGTCGGTGTCTTCAGCGGGCACATATAGTTGTAGGGAGCCCGCTGGCCCCATGTCGAAGTGAGCAGGGGTTCGACAGCCGCTGGTAGGGCTGGCTGCGACAGTGTCGCAGCATAGGGGAGACAGAGCAGGATGAGCGTAAGAGCGTTCTTCATAACAGGTAGCCGTGCTTTTTGAGTTGAGTCTCGAACTTCTTGAGGTCGTCTTGCTTGACCATGATGCGGTAGCCCTCGGCGCGGATGACCAGCTGGCGCAGTGCGGGGTCGGTAGTGATGAGCTGGACGAGGTCACGGTTCTCAGGGTCGAGGGTGTAGCGCTTGTAGGCAGTCTTGTCTTCCTTCAGCGGGTGACAGTGCTGGAGCAGCGACTTGAAGAACTGCTCCCAAAGCGGGGGCAGGTCGCTGGATATGAACTGGCGGAAAATCTTGATTTTCGACTCCACGTCGGCCTTGGTGTGGCAGCTGGCAAGGAACGAGAGGGCCGACGTCTCGAAGCGGTTTCGGGAGATAGCGTGCGAGGTGTCCATCAGCAGCTGGGCATAAGGATTGGGCTCGACGAGCGAGCGGATGATGAGCCGCTCAGGGTCGAGCTCGAAGTAGGCGACGTGCTCCTGTTTGGGGGCTTCATAGTCGTCGGTCAGGCCGAGGGCGTATTGGCCTAAGGGTGTGAGGCGGATGAACTCAAGCGAATCAAAGGGCGAAAGGCCCATGTTCTTGTCTTCGTTGATGGCAATCTCGGCAGCGCCGATGCTGGCCAAAAGGAAGGCGCACATTTGCAGGCCCGTGTAGCCGAACTCCATCGCATAGCTGTTGGCAGCAATGATGTTCCCCGTGTACTCATTGGTCATCTGCGTGCTCGACTGCTCGTCGTTGGGGTGGAAGACGAGTGTGGTAAAGCGCTGGGTGTTATCACCGTTCTCGATGCCATAGATTTTCAGGTAGATGTCGCGTATGCTCACCCAGCGGTCAGGCTCTTCGCGAAGCCAGGTGAACATGGTGTTGCAGAGTTTGCCGTGCCGGCCGTATTCGGTCATCTGCTGGCGCAGTCCCTTGATGTGCGGATAGAGCAGGCCGACTAACCAGAAGTGGAGATGGGAAAACTCGCCTAGCAACTGACGCACCGTTTCTTCGTACGTGGGGTTGCCGCTCTTGATGAGGAACTGCTTGGCAAGGGTCAGCAGCTGTATATAGGAGAAGGCGCGGAGGTTGGTGCGGAACTCCGTTGTGTCGCCGGGGAAGAACTCAGTGAGTGACAATTTCTTCTGGGCCCGCTTCATGTCGGCGGTGCCTACACCTTTCTTCTTCAGGGGAAACTCGCCGTGCTGATAGAGGCCGCAGAACAGCTGGTAATGGACGTGGCTGTCAGCCTCGAGATTGAGCGTGCGGTAGTGCCCTTCGGGCAGATTGATGAGCCCTACCTCCTGGTCAAAGGTTTCCGGGAAGAAGACGGGCAGGAAGAGGGCGTGAATGGCCGGACTGACGGTGATGTAGGTCTCGTAGTCGCGGTAGCCATAGCGCCCCACCTCGGCGGAGCGGAAGCTGCCGGTAGTGAACCAGCCAAACTCGCGCTTGTTCCAGACAACATTCTCGCTGTAGTAATAGTACGAACGCTGCTGACCGAACAGGTCGCTGGTGGTCTTGAGTATCTGTTTGGCTTCCTTCTGGGTGACAAACAGCTTGAAGAGCAGGATGCGCCAAAGCTCTTGAAGTTCGTCGCTCATCGAGTCGACATACATCTTCAAGTTCTGTTCGCTGGCCAGGACGAGGGCCAGCCCTTGGGCGATGTTACGTTTCGTGGAGTTGGATTTCGACATCAGCATGGCTTCTGTAGCTTCTACGACGCGGCCGTTTCTGGTAGTGCGCATCACCTTGCCGTACTTGCTTAACCATGGGGCGAGCGCTCCGGCGTAGTTGAGCAGCTGGTTCTTGGTGGAGCGGCTTTCCAGGAAGTCGGTGATGGCAACCCATTGGTCGGCAGTAGGCTCTTCGAGCACGAGGTTGGGCAGTGTGGGTACGCTGTTTCCGAATAGTTCTGTCTGTGCCATGTTTCAGTTATTTTCCAAAGATATACTTGATGTCTTCCTCAGTGAGCCGCTTGGTGATGGCAGCGTCGCCGGTGATGAGACTGTCGGCCAGGTCCTGCTTCTGCTGTTGCAGCAGGCGGATCTTCTCCTCGATGGTGTCGCGGGTGATGAGAGCAAAGCTGAGCACCTTGGCCTTCTGGCCGATGCGGTGCAGACGGTTGATGGCCTGCTCCTCGGCGGCCTTGTTCCACCACGGCTCGAAGATGTAGACGGTGTCGGCCACGGTGAGGTTCAGCCCTACCCCACCCGTTTTCAGCGTCATGAGCAGGGCGCGGCAGCCTGCGTCGTTCTGGAAGCGCTCGATGACGGCACGGCGGTCGCGGGTGGAGCCGGTCATGGTGGTGTAGTCGATGCCAAGCTCCGTCAGCCGTTCGCCGACAAGCTCGATGCCGGCAATGAAGTTGAAGAAGATGACCACCTTATGGCCACTGGCCACCAGCTCCTCCACCTGTTCGCAGAGCAGCGGAATCTTCGGCGAGGCAATGGCACCGTCGCTGAGGCTCTCGGGCACGGAGGCGATGCGGCGCAACTCGCTGAGGGCCTGGAACATCATCATCTGCGACTTCTCCAGTCCCTGCGACTTGATGCTCTGCTGGATGGCCATCTGGTAGTACTGGCGGCGCTCCTCGTAGAACTTGGCGTGGCTGTCGTCCATCTCGACGTAGAGCGTCTGCTCAGTACGGTCGGGCAGCTCCTTGAGCACGTCCTTCTTCAGGCGGCGCAGCATGAAGGGGAATATCTTGCGGCGCAGGGCCTCGGTGGCTTCCTTGTCGGCGCCGTGCTGTATGGGGCCGGCATACTGGCGGTTGAAGTCGTCGAGCGAGCCGAGCATGGCGGGGTTGAGGAAGCGGTAGAGCGAGTAAAGCTCGGTCAGGTTGTTCTCTATCGGCGTGCCGCTCAGTGCCAGGCGGTGGCGGCCGTTGAGCAGCAGCACGGCCTGGGTGGTCTGCGAGGCGAGGTTCTTGATGTTCTGCGACTCGTCGAGGATGATGTAGTGGAACTCCTGCTCGCGGAACTGCTCTATGTCGTTG
>CAMHIS010000050.1 GCA_946185285.1 uncultured Prevotellaceae bacterium | reverse complement strand
TTTTTTCTGAGACACCAGAAGAAAGTGTATTAAATTGTTATGACAATGCTCCATGTCCCATTCTGTGCTCCATTCAGCACTCCCGCAGATATTCGATAAAGCCGTTTCACCGGGCTTCTGGATTATCTGTGGGATCTGTGATATCTGTGTGACTTAAAGACTAATGAAAGAATTTGTTTGATTACCTGCCACGACGCCCGCTTCGGGTTCACCGGCTACCACTACTATATTACCCGCGACGGACAGGTGTACCAGACGCGGCACGAGAATCTGCCAGGGGCGCACGCCCGCCACTACAACCAGCACTCGATTGGCTTCTGCTATGAGGGCGGACTTGATGAGCACGGCAATTACGCCGACACGCGGTCCCGGGAACAGAAGACAGCCCTGCACGCCCTGCTGAAGTCGCTGAAGGTGGACTACCCTGATGCCCGGATTCTCGGCCACCGCGACCTGCCCGGCATCCGTAAAGCCTGCCCCCTGCTTCGATGCGAAAGCGGAGTATCGGGAACTATAAACGTCAGGAGGGTGTGCTGATGCACACCCTCCTGACGTTGGATTATAATAAGGTCAATCGAAGAATCCTGGTTGTTTGTAGGGGAGGCCCAGTTCGCGGTCGACGGTGGCGAGGATTCCCTGCACCTGACCGAGGGCGAACATACGGCCGAGGAGGGTGTAGCCGGCATTGTGGCCGTGGCTCGACTCGTCCATGATGCCGCCTGGCTCGTCGGTGAAGGTCATGCCGTGGTCTACGCGCATGGGCAACTGCGGATTTTCCTGCTCGAAAATCTTACAAAGCTCGATGATGTCGGCACGTCCGCCCAGATGGCTGGCCTCGGTGAAGTCGCCGTTGGGGAAGATGTGGCACGAGCGGAGGTGGACGAAGTGGGTTCGCGAGGCAAACTTGCGGGCCATCTCGACCACGTTGTTATAGGCTCCGGCCGAGAGCGAACCGGCACAGAACGTCAAGCCGTTGTGCTTGTTGGGCACGGCGTCGAGGAACCACTGGATGTCCTCCTCGGTGCGGACGATGCGCGGCAGACCGAGAATCTCGATGGGCGGGTCGTCGGGGTGTACGCACATATTCATGCCGCACTCCTCGCAGACGGGCATGATGGCCTCGAGGAAGTATTTCATGTTTTCGCGTAACTGCTTTTTGTCAATGCCCTTATACAGGTCGAGGAACTCGCGGAACTTCTGGATTGGAGCCTCGTCGTTCTCGCTGAAGTTACCGCTGACGAAACCCTGTGTCTTGATGACGATGTTCTCGACGAGCTTGTGGTCCTTCTCGGGTGTCATCGTCTTGGCCAGCTCGTCGCACTCGTCGATGACGCTACGGCCTTCGCCCCATCCCTCGGGGAACTTGAACTTCTCCCACTCCTCGCGGGCTCCCTCGCGCTTCAGGATGTAGATGTCAAAATAGGCAAACTCGGCGTAGTTGAAGTAGAGGTTAGTCGAGCCGTTGGGGTTGGTGTGCAGCAGGTCGGTACGTGCCCAGTCGAGCACGGGCATGAAGTTGTAGCAGATGCAGTGGATACCCTCGGCCGAGAGGTTGCGAAGGCTCTCCTTGTAGACCTCAATCTGTTGGTCGCGGTCAGGACCGCCGTACTTGATGGTCTCCACCACGGGCAGGCTCTCGACAACGCTCCAGCGCATGCCGTAGCTCTCGATATACTCGCGCAGGTCACGGATTTTCTCGCGTGTCCACACCTCGCCAAGAGGTACGTCGTGCAGGGCGGTGACGATGCCCTCGACGCCGATTTGTCTTAACATGGCAAGTGTAATCTTGTCTTTCTTGCCAAACCATCTCCAGGTTCTTTCCATAGTTTTTACAGAATTTTAGTGGGTTTTGTTGTATTTCTTTTGCTGTTTCTTGCTCCAGAAGTAGTAGAAGGGGGGGATCCTCGTGTCCTTCGGCGACAGGGACCTTCTGGCGGGGGAACCGCCAGAGGCAGTAGCGACCGACAGGGCGTCGGAATAGACGGGAGTGCTCTCGTTGCCGTATCGGTCGAGGGCGCAGACAGCATAGTAGAGCGTCTGACCATTGGTGTGAGGCACACTCAACGCCGTTGCCTGAAGGCGTGTGGCTATGAGGTTGCGCGGCTCGTCGACATCCACGTCAGGTGTTGTTGACGCATAGATATTATATAATAGGTAGGGAGCGCGGGAGTGGTCAACGGCTCCGCTCCAGCTGAGCCGGTCCTGGCTGCTGCCACGCCGGATGTCAAGTCGGGTAGGGGATGAGGGCGCTTCGTTCCATGCCCACGTCATGGGCGGTATCAGGGCAGGAGCCTCGTCGAACCGACGTGCGAAGTCATAGATGCCCCGGGTATTGTCGGTCAGGAACTTCGAGCGGAAGTAGCAGTGGCCGATGCTGTTGTCACGCACGAAGTACATCTCGCGTCTCACGTCGTCAAGTGTCCACTTGCCTTCACGCGGTGACAGGAAATAGATGCCGAGACCGCTGACAATAGTACGACCGTAGGAACGCTCCTGCCAGTCGAGGGCAAAGGGGAAGAAGTTGTTGTCGCGGAAGTACATCATCGGATAGAGCTGGTCCATCAGCCCCTCGTGGAGCCAGCCCTGTGCGTCCTGGAATACGGCATTGTAGGCATTCCAGCCGCCGCTGGGGTAGCGTTTCAGGTCGCCCGACTTACCTATAGGCGAGCACGACAGCTTGACCCAGGGCTTCAGCGTCTTGACGGCGCGGTTGATTTTGCGCACGATGCTGGTGATGTTGAGACGGCGTTCATGAGGCTTGGCTCCCTTCTTCGGCCAAGTCTCCGGATAGCGGATGTAGTCGAGGTGAATGCCGTCGATGTCGTATTTGCGGGTCACCTCGGCACAGATGTTGGCAATATAGTCGCCAGTGGCGGCATTCTCGGGATTCATGAAACCTTCCTGTCCGATACTGCGTACCAACTTAGGGTTCTTGCGTTTGAACTCCTTGAAGCGCGCCTCGCTGGTCTTGCCAATAGGAATGGTTACCATCCAGGCGTGACACTCCATTCCCCGCTTGTGGCACTCGTCGACGATGAACTGCAAGGGGTCGTAGCCGGGATTGCGGCCGTGTGTTCCCGTGAGACACATATCGAAAGGCTCGATGTTGGAAGGGTAGATGGTCGAGGCACGCACTCGTGTCTGGATGAGAACCGTATTGATGTTCACCCGCTTCAGCTGGTCGAGTATGCGTATCATTTCCTGTTTCTGGGCGGTGGCTGTCTTATTGTATGGCCAGTCGATGCCCCCGATGGTGGTAAGCCAGACGGCGCGAACCTCATGCTTCTGAGCCTGCGCCGTCAGGCTGAGAAGCGCCAATATGATGATGATTTTTGCTTTCAATTCGTTATTTGTTTTTAATTTGCCTGCAAAATTACGATATTTTTTTCATTTCTCAAATAAAAGTATTACTTTTGCATCATAAAACTTTAAAGTTATAAGTAGAAAATGATTTCATTTGCTTTGAGCCTGTTGGCTCTTGTGTTCGGTTATCTGCTGTACGGACGCTTCGTCGAGCGTGTGTTTGGCCCTGATGACCGTGTGACGCCCGCCGTGGCCAAGGCCGACGGACTTGATTACATGGTGCTTCCAAACTGGAAGATTTTCATGATTCAGTTTTTGAACATTGCCGGCACAGGCCCTATTTTCGGCGCCATCATGGGGGCGCAGTTCGGTCCTGCAGCCTATCTGTGGATAGTGCTCGGCTGTATCTTTGCCGGTTCCGTCCACGACTACCTGAGCGGTATGCTCTCTATCCGTAATGGCGGCATCAACCAGCCTGAGATTATCGGAAGCTACCTGGGTAAGACCACGAAGGAGGTGATGCTGGTGTTTGCCGTGTTCCTGCTGATGATGGTGGGCGCCGTGTTCGTCTACAGCCCTGCCACCCTGCTGCAGGGATTGTGTGTGGAACATGCGCCGTCGGTGAGCCTGCTGGGTGACAGCACGTTCTGGATTATCGTCATTTTCATCTATTATCTCATTGCTACGATGCTGCCCATCGACAAGATTATCGGCAAGGTGTACCCGCTCTTCGCAGTATCCCTGCTCTTCATGGCGGCAGCCTTGCTGGTGATGCTGTTCGTCAAGCAGCCTGATATCCCTGAGTTGTGGGAGGGCCTGCCTGGCCCGGCGCTCACCCCCGAACCCATCTTCCCCTGTCTGTTCATCACCATCGCCTGTGGTGCCATCAGCGGCTTCCACGCCACGCAGTCGCCCTTGATGGCCCGCTGCATGAAAAGCGAGCGTCAGGGACGCCCTATCTTCTACGGCGCCATGATTACCGAGGGCATCGTAGCCCTTATCTGGGCAACCGTCGCCATGTACTTCTTCTATGACCAGCCCACGCCGGGCTATGAGGTGATGGAGGGCGGCAAGGACATCATCAACAAGGCTCCAAGCATTGTGAGCATGATTTGCGACAACTGGCTGGGACTCTTTGGCAGTATTCTTGCCATCCTGGGTGTTGTGGCAGCCCCCGTTACCAGCGGCGATACTGCCCTGCGCTCATGCCGTCTCATTATTGCCGACTTCATCCATCTGGACCAGCGCTCCATCCGCAAGCGCCTCTACGTCTGCGTGCCGCTCTTTGCAGCCGTCATCGCCCTGCTCATCTGGCAAATCAGCGATGCCAACGGGTTCAAGACCATCTGGAGCTGGTTTGGCTGGAGCAATCAGACGCTCTCCGTCTTCATGCTCTGGGCCATCACCGTCTATCTGGTTCAGCAGAAGAAACCCTATGTCATCACCCTCGTTCCGGCACTGTTTATGACGGCGGTTTGCACGACCTACCTCTTCTCGGCACAATTGTTCAAGCTCGACGGCACAACCACCGCCATCATCGCCTGTGCTTCCCTTCTCGTAGCACTGGTGTGGTTCGTACTTTGGTATCGTAAGGAAACAAACAATACAAACAAATAAACAAGAACTATGAAGAAAATCACTTTAATCATTGCAGCCATGATGGTTTCACTGGCATCATTTGCACAGTTTGAAGCCGACAAGTTCTACATTGGCGCTTCACTGTCTAACTTCGACCTCAGTTACAACGGACTGACCAAGGGGCACATTGGTCTGCAGACCAAGGGCGGCTATATCGTGGCCGACAATCTGATGGCCCTGTGCCAACTGTCGTACCAGAAGACCGAGAACGTCCCTTATGAGTTGTCGGTTGGCGTAGGCGGCCGATATTATATTGAGCAGAACGGCTTGTATTTTGGTGCTTCGGCCCTGTTCAAGCATCGTGACAGCTATGACGACCTGCTGCCCAGTGTGCAGTTGGGCTATGCCTTCTTTATCAGCCGTACAGTGACCATTGAGCCCGAGATATACTATGAACAGTCGTTCAAGAACCATAAGGACTACAGCCAGGTCGGACTGCGAGTGGGAGTCGGTGTCTATCTGTTCCGTGACGCCAAACAAAACTAAAATCCATACGACTATGTTAAGTGTTGACGAATTAGTTGACAGGCTCATCGACCTGTCGTTTGCCGAGGACATCGGCGACGGCGACCACACCACCCTGTGCTGCATCCCGGAGGAAGCGATGGGCAAGTCCCATCTGCTCATCAAGGAGGACGGCATACTTGCCGGTGTGGAAATTGCCAAGGAGGTGTTCCACCGCTTCGATCCCACCATGCAGGTAGAGGTGCTCATGGGCGATGGCACGAGAGTGAAGAAGGGCGACATTGCTATGGTTGTCACCGGCAAGGTGCGTTCTTTGCTTCAGACGGAGCGCCTGATGCTGAACATCATGCAGCGCATGAGCGGTATTGCTACGATGACAGACAAGTATGTGGAACGGCTGAAAGGAACGGGTACACGCGTGCTCGACACCCGCAAGACCACCCCGGGGATGCGTATGCTCGAGAAGCAGGCTGTGAAGATTGGCGGCGGCACGAACCACCGCATCGGACTCTTTGACATGATTCTGCTGAAGGACAATCACGTCGATTTTGCCGGTGGCATCACCAATGCCATCGACCGCTGCCACAAGTACCTGAAGGAAAAAGGCCTCGACCTGAAGATTGAGATAGAGGTGCGCTCGTTCGACGAGCTGCAGCAGGTTCTCGATCACGGTGGCGTAGACCGTATCATGCTCGACAACTTCTCTGTGCCCGACACGAAGAAGGCCGTTGATATGATTGCTCACCGTTTCGAGACGGAATCCTCGGGAGGTATCACCTTCGATACTATTCGCGACTATGCCGAACAGGGTGTCGACTTCATCAGCGTGGGTGCCCTGACCCATAGTGTTAAGGGACTTGACATGAGCTTCAAGGCATGTTAAGCGTCCTTCTGAGCATCTTCCTAAACATTTTCACCCCGCCAGTTGACTACGAAATCTCATTGGCAGGGAACTTTGGCGAGCCCCGTCCTCATCATTTTCACGGCGGTCTCGACATCCGTACCGATGGCGTTGAAGGCAAGCATGTCTATGCCATTGCCGACGGCTACGTCAGTCGTGTCACCGTTGGACTGTATGGCTTCGGCAATGCCGTCTACATCACCCATCCCACGGGGCAGACGTCTGTCTACTGTCACCTGAAGTCGTTCTCGCCACGTATCAAGCGCGCCCTGCGCCGCTATCAGTACCAGCATAACAGCAGCGAGGCCGACGCCCGGTTGTCGCCCCTCGATGTTCCCGTCAGTCAGGGGCAGTTCATTGCCCTCAGCGGTAACACCGGCTCTTCGACGGCGCCACATCTGCACCTCGAGATTCACGACACCCGCACGTGGAACATGCTCGACCCCTACAGGTTCCTGAACGACTTCATTCAGGATACCGTAGCCCCTCAGGTTCACGACGTTATGGCCATTCCGCAAGGAGGCGGTAGAATGGGCTTTGCCATTTGGGCCGATGACTACATGCAAGGGTCATACAATCATTTCGGCATCCATGAGACCTTGCTCTATGTTGACGGCGAGATGGTCTTCCACAGCGTCGTCGACGATATTCCCACCAGCATGAACCGGATGGTCAACGCCTGGGGCTATTATGACCACTGGCTCCATCACCGACGCTGGTACATGAAGTCGTACATCGAACCGGGCAACACCCTTCCATGCCTCATGGCCGACCGTAATCGTGGCATCATAGACTTTCACGAGGAGCGCGATTACCATCTCGAATACGTCCTTCGCGACTTCAAGGGTAACGAGACCCGCTACCCCTTTACCATAAAAGGAAATCCCGCACCCTCTGCTGCACCATCACCGCAGTCCCCGCTCCTTCACTGGAACCGCACCAACAGCTACTCCCGCCCCGGTCTCCAGCTGATTGTACCCTACGGCTATGTCGCTGCCGACACACCTTTCCAACCCGTCGTCATCCCCCAGCCCGAGGGCTGGTCGGATGTGTGCCAGTTTTCTGCGTCGTCGCTACCACTCATGGCCGATGCCCGACTCAGTATCTACGCTCGCCGCAGCAATACGCAGGCAGCCGTCGGCGACTTCGACTCATCGAAACTCTATATTGCCAACGAACAGGGCCGCTACATGGGCGGTGATTACCATGACGGTTGGGTGACAGGCTTTATACGTGAACTCGGCAGCCGCTATCAAGTTGCCTACGACGACCTTCCCCCTGCTGTGCAGCCGATAACCCTCAACGGCGACCGTCTCTTGCTGTCGGTCACCGATGCCCAGAGCGGCATTGCCAAGTGGACGGCCACCGTCGACGACCGTTTCATCGTCTTCGATGCTATCGAGAAGACCACCACTTACGCCTGCGAACTGCGGGAGTCGTGGCTGCGACGTACTGGCGGGCTCCACCGTCTCCGCTTCGAGGCTACTGATAACCGCCAAAATACCTGCGTCTATGAGACCACCTTCGAATACTGAGGGCTGGTAGCACTATAAACATTTTTGATATGAAAGACTCTGTGATTATCCTTAGCGGCGGCATGGACTCCGTGACGCTGCTCTACGACCAGCAGGAGCGCATTGCCCTGGCCGTATCGTTCGACTATGGTTCTAACCATAATTCCCGCGAGATTCCCTTTGCCCGTCTGCACTGCGAGCGCCTGGGCATCGAGCACCTGGTGATTCCCCTGCAGTTCATGGCGCAGTACTTTGAGAGTTCGCTGCTACAGGGTGCCGATGCTATTCCCGAAGGCCATTATGCTGATGAGAATATGAAGTCGACCGTCGTGCCCTTCCGTAACGGCATCATGCTCTCGGTGGCCGTCGGACTGGCAGAGAGCCGTGGACTCCGGCATGTCATGATGGCCAACCACGGTGGCGACCATACCATCTATCCCGACTGTCGACCGGAGTTCGTGGCTGCCATGAGCGAGGCTGCCCGCACGGGAACATTCCCCGGCATCACCCTGCTATGTCCGTTCACCAACCTGACGAAGGCCCAGATAGCTGCCCGTGGCCGTGAATTAGGCATTGACTACGCCGAGACGTGGTCGTGCTACAAGGGCGGTGAGCGTCATTGTGGTCGCTGCGGCACCTGTGTCGAGCGTCGCGAAGCCTTGGCTGAGGCTGGCATCCCCGACCCGACGGAGTACGACTTGTAGAAAGCAAAACAAAACAACGCTCGCCTCTACCCGCCGGGTAGAGGGGTTGTAGTCGGCGGGTAGAGGGAGCGTGAGAGTTGCAGGGCTCGGATTATGAGGTAGTCAATGAGGATGGTGGCATCGGCAATGCTGACTATGCCGTCGAGGTTGACGTCGGCACCGTCTTCGTCGAATGCCGGGAGTTCCTTTCCTACGATGTAGTTGCCGAGGGTTGTGACATCGCCGTCGTTGACATCACCGTCGCCGTTGGCATCGCCGATGACAAACGACATGGGTGATAGGTCTATTTCGGGCGTCTTCGGACAGGCGGGTAAGGGTATGTCATCCTGTGCCTTGCAGACTGTTGCTGAAAGACAGAGCATAATGATGATGGCTTTGACTCTGTTCATGTCCTTGTCGTCTTATCCAAACAAAGCGCGCAGCGCCTCTTCCACCTTCCGTACCGGGTGCAGTTCGATGTTGTATTTACGGCGGTCGAAGCCCTGAAGGTTATACTTGGGAATAATCATGTTGGCGAATCCCAGTTTCTCGGCTTCGGCAATGCGCTGTTCGATGCGGTTGACGGGACGCACCTCGCCGCTCAGTCCCACCTCGCCGGCCATGCACCATCCGTTCTCGATAGGTGTGTCGACGTTTGAGCTGAGGACGGCAGCGATGACGCTCAGGTCCATCGCCATGTCGGTGACGCGCAGTCCGCCGGCAATGTTGAGAAACACGTCCTTCTGCATCAGCTTGAAGCCCACGCGCTTCTCCAGAACGGCCAGCAGCATGTTGAGGCGCCGCTGGTCGAAGCCAGTAGCCGAACGCTGTGGTGTGCCGTAGGCCGCCGACGACACCAGAGCCTGGGTCTCGACCAAGAAAGGACGCACGCCCTCGATGGCCGATGATATGGCCACGCCCGAGAGTCCGTCGTGGTCTTCTGTAAGCAGCAGTTCCGAGGGGTTCGACACCTGCCGTAGTCCCGTTTGCTGCATCTCATAGATGCCCAGTTCCGATGTGCTTCCGAAGCGGTTCTTGATGCTTCGCAGGATGCGGTACATATAGTGCTGGTCGCCCTCGAACTGTATGACCGTATCAACGATGTGCTCCAGGATTTTCGGACCGGCCAGGGTGCCCTCCTTGGTAATGTGCCCAATGAGTATGACGGGTACGCCAGAGGTCTTGGCGAAGCGGAGCAGGGCAGAGGCACACTCGCGCACCTGGGCAATGCTTCCCGCCGACGACTCGACATCCTCGGTGGCAATGGTCTGTATGGAGTCTATGACCACTAATTGCGGCTGGGTGTCCTCGATATGCTCGAAAATGGTCTCCAGCGAGTTCTCGCAGAGAATGAGGAAGTTGTCGTGTTGGGGGTTGGAAGAGAGCCGCTCGGCGCGCATTTTCAGCTGGTGGGCACTCTCCTCGCCGCTGACGTAGAGAATGCGCATGTCGGTCAGGGCGAGCATGGTCTGTAGTGAGAGGGTGGACTTGCCGATGCCCGGTTCGCCGCCTAACAGGACGATGGAGCCAGGCACCAGCCCACCGCCGAGCACGCGGTTCAGCTCAGCGTCGTGCATGTCGATGCGGGGATCGTCCTGTGCCGATATATCGCGCAGGCGCAATACCTTATTCTTACGCAGCTTGTGCCCAGCCGCCGCTGCTGCTGAAGTTGCTGCCTGCTGGCGGGTGTCGGCCACACGAATCTCCTTGAACGTGTTCCACTTTCCACACGACGGGCACTTGCCTATCCACTTTGGCGACTCCTGTCCGCAGTTGTCGCAGACGTATGCTATCTTGTCTTTGGCCATACTATTCGTTGGTGAGCTGTTGCAGTCGGGCAATATACTTGCCGAGGATGTCGAACTCCAGGTTGACGACCGTTCCTACGCTGATGTCCTGGAAGTTGGTGTGCTCGAAGGTGTAGGGGATGATGGCCACCTGGAACGAGTCGCGGGTGGGATTGCAGACGGTGAGCGAGACACCGTTGACGGTGACTGACCCTTTGTCGACGGTGAAGTAGCCGTGACGGGCCTTGTCGGCATCGAAGTCGTAGCTGAAGGTAAAGTAAGTGCTGCCGCCGGCATCCTCCATCGCCGTACAGCGGGCCGTCTGGTCGACGTGTCCCTGTACGATGTGTCCGTCCAGTCGGCCATTCATCATCATCGAGCGCTCCACGTTCACCTTGTCGCCTACCTTGAGCAGTCCCAGGTTCGAACGCTCCAGCGTCTCCTTCATGGCGGTAACGACGTAGTTGCTGCCGTCGATGCTGACGACGGTGAGGCAGACGCCGTTGTGGGCAACGCTTTGGTCAATCTTCAGCTCGCCGGTGAACGAACAGGTCAGTGTAAAGTCGATATTCTCGCGGTCACGCTTAATCGCTACAACAGTAGCAAACTCTTCAATGATTCCAGAAAACATAATTCTTTGTTTTAAATAAAAAAGGGGGTCGTACCGATGATTTGGTGAAAACTCCTGTTTCACATGATTTGGGTGCTCTCCGTCTTTGTAATCCACCGGCTCTTTTGAAGCTCCCCTATACAGGGTAATAACATGGCCCGCCATTGGCAAGAGAAGTCAGTCCCGGTTTGTTTTTTTAATGTAGAGTATCCCGATCTATCAGGTACGACCCTTGTTCTTTTTCTCCTTTGCGGCTGCAAAGATACGAAAAAAGTCTGAATCGCCAAACATTTTTGCGGATTTATTCGATTTCTCGGATTTTATTTGTACCTTTGCAGGGTCTGCAAACAAACAACAAACAATGAGACTACTGAAAGAACTACTACTGATGGTTGCCTGCATGATGGCAACAACGACGACGATGACCGCCCAGCAGCGGGTGGTCGAGGATTTGAACTTCGGCTGGCGATTCCACGAGGGCGACGTCAACGGCGCTGCCGCAACGGCTGCTGACGATGCCGACTGGCGCACGGTGGACCTGCCCCACGACTTCCAGATTGAACAGCCGTGGGTGGCTCCTGCCGCCGACGAGAAGGCCGACAATACCGACGTGGCGGCTAACATCAAGAGCCGCCTGTCGAGTCGCGGCTTCAAGGAGATGGGCTGCGGCTGGTACCGGTTGCATCTGACGCCTGCCGACTCGCTGAGGAACCGCCGTCTGCTGCTTGAGTTCGACGGCCTGATGTACGTCGGCGACGTCTACCTGAACGGTGAGCGCATCGGCGGCACGGACTACGGCTACGTGGGTTTCGCGATTGACGTGACGGGCAAGCTGAAGACGGGCCAGGAGAACGTCGTTGCCGTGAGGGCCGATACCCGCGATCCGGGCAACTCGCGCTGGTACACGGGCGGCGGACTGATACGCCCCGTCCGTCTGGTGGCCACCAACCGCGAGCTGTACTTCGAGCGCCATCCGCTCTACATCACGACGCGCGACAATCGCTTTGTCACCATTTCTGCGGAGTTCACCAATCGTGGGCGGCAGAAGGAGGTGACTGTCGGCACGAAGATATACGCCCCTGACGGACGGCTGGTCTACGAGGGAACATCGAAGCAGAGCCGCAAAACCGCCTCGCGCACGATGGAAGCCCGGCTGCCGGAAGTGGAAATCCAGAACGCTCAGCTCTGGGACTGCGAGCACCCCAACCTCTACCGGGCTGTGGTGACGCTGCTGAAGGAGGACGGCACGGTCGTTGACGAGGCCATTTCGTCGTTCGGCATCCGCACCATAGAGTTCGGCCCCGAGTATGGCTTCAAGCTGAACGGACGGAAGGTGCTGCTGAAGGGCTACGCCAACCACCACTCGCTCGGCGCCCTCGGCGCAGCCGCCTATCCGCGTGCCATCGAGAAGCGCATCCAGCTGATGAAGCAGTTTGGCATGAACCACATACGCACCAGCCACAACCCCTACAGCCGCGAGTTTATCGAGCTGTGCGACAAGTACGGCATACTGGTCGTCGACGAGCTCTACGACAAGTGGACGCGCCAGCACACAGGCGGCCGCGTGAGCTTCGAAGAGCTGTGGCAGAAGGACGTGCCCGAGTGGGTGAAGCGCGACCGCAACTCACCCTCCGTCGTGCTGTGGAGCCTCGGCAACGAGTTGCAGCAAGACCCCAATCAGCCGTATAACGACTTCGGCGTGACGATGTTCCGGCTGCAGAAGACGCTGCTGCAGCGCTACGACTCGACGCGACTGGTGACGGTGGCCATGCACCCCCGCTACCGCAACTGGGAGACCGACTCGCTGCCCTGCGACCTGGCCATGATTACCGACGTGCAGGCTTACAACTACCGCTATATGTACTTCCCCGGCGACGGCCGCCGGTTCCCCTGGATGACGTTCTACCAGAGCGAGGCCTCGGTAGCCGCCATGGGGCAGAACTACTTCGAGATGGACCTGGACCGCGTCATCGGACTGGCCTACTGGGGCGCCATCGACTACTTAGGCGAGTCGCAGGGCTGGCCCGCCAAGGGCTGGGCGCAGGGCGTCTTCGACATTGCGCTCGAGCCGAAGCCGAAGGCCTACTACATGAAGTCGTTCTTCAAGGCCGACGAGCCGGTGGTTCACATCGGCGTGATTGACCGCAAGGGCGACCAGATGTGGAACGGCGTGCAGACGGGCAACGACGGTATGAGCGACCATTGGAACCGTGTCCAAGGACAGAAGCTGTCGCTCATCACCTATACCAACGCCGACGAGGTGGAGCTGCTGCTGAACGGCATGAGCATAGGCCGAAAGAAGAACGATCTGAAGAACGCCAAGCAGCGCAACCAGATACGCTGGAACGACATCAGCTACGCCCCCGGCACGCTGGAGGCTGTGGCTTACAATAATAATAAGGTGGTGGCCCGCCATAAGATTGAGACCACGGGCGAGGCCGTCCGTCTATCGGCTGACGCCGACAATACGCGGTGGGTTGCCGACGGGCAGGACCTGCAGCACATTCGCGTGGTGGCCCTCGACAAGAAGGGGCGCCGCGTGCAGACGACCGACCGCGAGGTGACGTTCAGCGTCAGCGGCGATGCCCGCATCGTGGGCGTGGTCAATGGCGACATCAACTCCGACGAGATGATGGTGGGCACGAAGCGCCGTCTCTACAACGGCTCGTGCAGCGTCATCCTGAGGGCTGGCCGCACGGCGGGCAAGGTGACGCTGACAGCCACAGCCGACGGCATGAAACCCGTCACCATGAAGCTGCTGACGCAGTAAAACGGGTCATCATTTTTAGGTATTTTGCCCATTGCGACACTCGATGCAACCGAGTTGCAAAAAATTATTCATACCTTTGCACCCATGAAACTATCAGAACTGAAGACAGGCGAGCGTGGCGTCATCGTCAAAGTGACGGGCCACGGCGGTTTCCGCAAGCGCATCGTGGAGATGGGCTTCATCAAGGGAAAGACGGTGGAGGTGCTGCTCAATGCTCCGCTGCAGGACCCCGTGAAGTACAAGGTTATGGGTTACGAAGTGTCGCTCAGGCACCAGGAGGCCGACATGATTGAGGTGGTGAAGCAGGCCAAGCAGACCCAACAGACCCAACAGACTCACCCCCAGCCCCTCCCTGTGAGGGAGGGGAGTGATGTGTCTGACGGCGAGGTGACTACTGCCCTCCCTTATAGGGAGGGGGCGGGGGAGAGTCTCCATGAGGCCCTAAGGGCTCGCCGCCACCTGAACGTGGCCCTCGTGGGCAACCCCAACTGCGGCAAGACGTCGCTCTTTAACTACGCCTCAGGGGCACACGCCCGCGTGGGCAACTACAGCGGCGTGACCGTCGACGCCACCGAGGCCGAGGCCCATTTCTACGGCTACGACTTCTCGCTGACCGACCTGCCCGGCACGTATTCGCTGACGTGCTACTCGCCCGAGGAACTCTACGTGCGCAAGCACTTGGCTGAGCAAATGCCCGATGTGGTCATCAACGTCATCGACGCCTCGAATCTGGAGCGCAACCTCTATCTGACCACGCAGCTCGTCGACATGAACATCCGCATGGTCTGTGCCCTGAATATGTACGACGAGTTTGAGCGGCGCGGCGATACGGTCGACCTGAAGACACTCTCCACGCTCTTCGGCATGCCGATGGTGCCCACGTCGTTCAAGACGGGCATGGGCGTCAAGGAGCTGTTCAAGGCCGTCATCCAGGTGTATGAGAACACGCAGGGCGCCTCGCGCCACATCCATATCAACTACGGCCACGAGATTGAGGACGGTATCCGCGAGATACAGAAATTCCTGAAGGCCGACGAGCACATCCGCCAGCGCTACTCGACGCGCTACCTGGCCATCAAACTGCTTGAGAACGACCCCAACATCACCCAGTACGTGGGCCAGCACCTGGCCGACGAGCACCGGGCCCATGACCGCAAACAGCTGCTGGCCGTGCGCAACCATGCTGCCGCCCGCGTGCTCGAAGAGACGGCCAGCGACTCCGAGACCGCCATCATGGACGCCAAGTACGGCTTCATTAACGGTGCGCTGCGCGAGGCTGGCTACCAGACGGGCACCAAGGAGAACATCTACCGCACGACGCACATGATTGACCGCGTGCTGTCGAACAAGTTCGTGGGCTTCCCCATCTTCTTCCTCATCCTGTTCGTCATGTTCCAGACCACCTTCGCCCTGGGCCAGTACCCGATGGACTGGATTGAGGCGGGCGTAGAGTGGCTGGGCGAGTGGATAGGCTCGACGATGGCCGACGGGCCGCTGCGCTCGATGCTGGTCGACGGCGTCATCGGCGGCGTGGGCTCCGTCATCGTCTTCCTGCCTCAGATCCTGATACTCTACTTCTTCATCTCGCTCATGGAGGACTCGGGCTACATGGCGCGAGCCGCCTTCATCATGGACCGCCTGATGCACAAGATGGGGCTGCACGGCAAGTCGTTCATACCGCTGGTCATGGGCTTCGGCTGCAACGTGCCTGCCGTCATGGCCACGCGCACCGTCGAGAGCCGCCGCTCGCGGCTTATCACCATGCTCGTGCTGCCCTTCATGTCGTGCTCGGCGCGCCTGCCCATCTACATTATGATAACGGGCATCTTCTTTGCCGGGCGCTATCAGTCGATGGTCATGATTTCGCTCTACGCCGTGGGCATACTGATGTCGGTCATCGTGAGCAACATCCTGTCGCGCTTCGTGCTCCGGGGCGAGGACACGCCGTTCGTGATGGAGCTGCCGCCCTACCGCTGGCCGACCGCCAAGGCCATCGGGCGCCACACGTGGGAGAAAGGCAAGGAGTATCTGAAGAAGATGGGTGGCATCATTCTTGTGGCCAGCATCCTCGTCTGGGCGTTGGGCTACTTCGGACCTATGGGAACGGCGCCGTCGCTGGCCGAGAGCTTCATAGGGCGCATGGGGCAGGCCATCGAGCCGCTGTTCGCGCTGCAGGGCTTCAACTGGCAGCTCGACGTCTCGCTGATAGCCGGCGTCGGTGCCAAGGAGATTGTGGCCTCGACCATCGGCGTCTTAGGCGGTCTTGACGCCATCACGCCGCTGGCAGCCTACGCCTATCTGCTCTTCGTGCTGCTCTACTTCCCCTGCATCGCCACCATCGTAGCCATCAAGAACGAGACTGGCACGTGGCGCTGGGCCGTCATCGCCGCCGTCTACACCACCCTCGTCGCCTGGATAGTCTCCGCGCTGGTCTATCAGGTCGGGCAGCTGGTGGTTTAGCGCCTGTCGGTGAGTTGCTTTTCTGCCTTCTCCAAACTTTTTCTCTGTAATATTTGGAACTTACGGAAAAACTCCTTATATTTGCAGACGGAAACATATCAATAAACATGGAAAAGAAAGACTATCAAACCGCTCTATCTTTGAAGAAGATGGAATTCATCCGTCAAATTGTTTCCGAGACAAGCTTGGATACTCTATGTTCATGGTTGGATATGTATGAAGAAGCACGATACGTTGCATCACTTTCCAGTGATGAAGAAGAATTGAAAGAGTTTTGCCTTAAATATGAGGAATCCATAAAGAAAGGATTTAGTCGTAATAGGAGAAATAATGTTGAACCCTAAAAACCAGAATGCCTATGGGCTGAGATAGAATGAACAAATAAACATATACGTTGAAGCGTCCGCTGAATCTTGTTATCTGAAAATCTGCAAAACTTCAAGAATGCACAAGAGTAAGTAGATGATTCACGCCCGAGGGCGTGAGCATTACTCGTTAAGTGCATAAGGTGTTTGCAGATACCTCAGATAACGTAAGCGAAGTAATTGCTCACGTTTTCTTTTAAGAAAAACACAGGGCATTTATATCCGCGACGGGCGGAAGGTAGTAAAATTAGGTTTAAGATGATTGAAGTATGAAAGATGTCTTAAGGTTTTTGATTGTATTCATCTCCATGGTGTGGAGCGTGGATGTTGATGCTTTCGTTGTTGACGGCATCAGCTACGATGTGTTGTCGGAGAGTGACAGGACGGTCTGTGTAGCCCGACAGAAAGTGACAGATTTGTTGACGGGCGACGTGCGGATTCCCAATGTAATCAGCTATGAGGGAAAGAATTATACGGTGACAGAAATTAGCGGCTGGGCATTCTCGAGTTGCAGTCAGATGACATCTATTAGCATTCCGGCTGCTGTACAGCGCATCGGCTATTCCGCTTTCTGGGGTTGCTACGGTCTGCAGTCTGTTCACATAGAGGACATTGCCTCGTGGTGTAGTGTCGTTCAAGAAGGCGGTACAGAGGGGAGCCCTCTCAGACTTGCCCACCACCTGCATGTGAATGGCGAGGAAGTGACTGAGCTAGTCATTCCAGAGGGTGTGACGGCCATTAGCTATGATGCTTTTCACGATGCCACTGCCATTACGTCGGTCGTGATACCATCCTCTGTCAAGAGAATCGGTGCCGATGCTTTTGCCGGCTGTAAATCACTGGCCAGCCTTTCTATGGTTGAGGGTGTGCAGGTCATCGGGGACTATGCGTTTGAAGGGTGCAGGAACCTCAAGGAAGTGGAGCTGCCTGAGGGAGTGGAGCGTTTGGAGGATGGTGCATTCTATCTTTGTGAACAACTGACAACTGTTCATCTGCCACAGTCTCTGCGCTATATCGGGAAATACGCCTTTAATCAATGTATAAGTCTGACAGCCATCGATATTCCCGACCAGGTGACAGAGCTGGGGGGCGCTGCTTTCACTGAATGCGAGAAACTGGCATCAATCAGACTATCGGAAAACATCACTGAGATTGGTGACTGGACCTTCGGACGGTGCTACCAGCTGAAAAACATCAATATTCCTCCAGGTCTGAAACGAATAGGCGAATATGCGTTCTTCTGGTGCTCAAGCATTGAGGAGTTGGCACTTCCCGCTACGCTGACCGAGATTGGCGAGAGCGCCTTGTTAGGATTGCAAGAATTGCGGAGCCTGACCGTGGACGGTAGCAACTCCCATTATCTTTGCGAGGACGGCGTACTCTTCGACCACGATAAGACAACACTTATACTCTGTCCGGCACAGAGCGACAAGACACATCTTGACATCCCGCCGACGGTGACCACCATCATGCCGGCAGCATTCTCGGGCTGTAAATTGAAAGCCATCACGCTGCCACAGGCACTGACCAGAATTGGCGACGGCATGTTAAGTGGTTTGACACAGTTAGAGAGTGTCGCCATCCCTTCCACCGTCACTGAGATTGGCTCATCAGCATTCCGGGGATGTACAAGCCTGAAGGAAGTGGAGGTTCCTGCCAGCGTCCAGAGTATCGGCACTGCCGCTTTTGCTGAGAGTCCGTCGCTGACGAGAGTACGCCTGCCAGATGGACTTACGCGCATCGAGGGCTGGCTTTTCGACGGATGCAGCAGCTTAAGTGAAGTGAACATTCCCGACGGTGTCGACTACATCGGTATGGCTGCCTTCCAGAACTGTAGCAGTCTGCCTGCGGTTCAGATTCCACAGGGTGTCACTATTATCGACGATTATGCGTTTGAAGGCTGTTGTCGGTTTACAGAGATTACTATTCCTGATAAAGTGCAGGTTTTACACTGGGATTCTTTTCGAGGATGCACGGGACTGGAGAAGGTGTCCTTGGGGAGTTCTTTGACAGAAATGCATGCCGGCTCTTTCTACGGTTGCGACAATATCCAACAGGTATGGTCGAACATTAAAGAGCCGTTCGATGTCACTGCCTATGATTATATTCAAGGGGGCATTGCGCTTGTCGGCAGATGTTTCCCCGAGGCTGTAACCCGCCAAGCCGTGCTATACGTCCCTGAGGGTACTGGCGTAAAGTATAAGTCGAAGGCAGGATGGCGTGATTTCCTCAATATTCAAGAGAAAACCCAGAGTTCGGTGGAAGTTTTCCGGTCAGAAGACAGCAACGCCATTTTTCCCTTCGACCTCCAAGGGCGCCACCTGAACAGCCAGCCTACGAAAGGTATTTACATTATCAAAGGGCGGAAGGTGGTGGTGAGATGAGAGAAAACTGTCAGACAGTTACCACCTTTATACGAACTAAAAGCATTTTAGTAGCTTTCTCTTGGTAGTTATTCTCTTTTTTTCTATCTTTGCCCCAGAAAATCGGAGTTATAGAATATTCAAACATGAAAAAGGAAAGAGTTATTAATACACACTGGCGCTCCAGCTTGCTCGCTTGGTTTGCCAAGAACCGATTCCGTGTGTACATTGGTTCTGTTCTGTGCCTATTTTGCCTTTTCTCCTGCACATATCCAGTTGATGCATGGGAACCTCATATTCACCATACAAATGGAACGCAGGACTCTCTTTTTGTGTATTTCGGAACTACTCCATACCCTCAGTCGACAAATACAGCTTTCATTGTTTTTCACTGGCTAAAACCGGGAGAGACTTATACAATGGAGAGTTTTAATAATTCTCAGATAGAATATGGTGGAGGTTGGCAAATTGTGGCTCTGACGGATTCAACATACAATAGCTATTCTGAGGATTACATAAGAGAGCACGATGTTTACGACAAGAAGTGGCTTATTTCATATAACATGCTAAAAGCTCTGGACTATAATATTGTGATTGTAAAAGATAATAATGAACTGAAGATATTAAACTATGATGAATAATCACATATTGAATACAAAACCGTAAAAAAAGAAGTATTATGAAACGAATTCTATTAATTGCAGTAGCTGCAGTAGTTTCGATGACTGCTTCGGCACAGGTGCGCCCGTTCATTCAGGCAGGAATTGGTGGAAGTGAGTTCTGGCTACAGAATGCCGAGGGGACAGAAGCGCGACTCGCCTACCATGTAGGGGCTGGAGTTGAAATTCCCGTTAAGAATCAATTTGGGGTTCAGCCCTCGTTGATGTTGGTATCGAAAGGTGCCAATGCACCAGCTTCGAAGAACGACAATATAGAGACCAACATCCACCTCGTATACTTGGAAATGCCACTGGATGTGACATATCGCGCTGCTATTAGTGACAATTGGCAGGTAAAGGTGGCTGCAGGCCCCTACTTTGCCTATGGCATCGGTGGTGACACAGAAGTGAAGACTACTCGCCGTCACACCACCAATGGCAGCTTTAGCGGGGAGAGCCCAATGAGGCGGTTTGATGCCGGACTGAATGTTCAAGTACTGTTCGAGTACAAACGGGTGTTTATGGGTATGAACTGGGACATGGGCTTTATACCGATTCACAAGAAGGAACCCGCCCTTAACAATAAGACCTTTCCCTGCAATAACACAGGTGCCCTAACAGTAGGTCTGATTATGTAACTCAATGAATTCCTCGTTTGCCCCGGGTAAACTACCCCTTTTGATCGGAGCAGGCGAGGAGTTTATTGCGACCAAACGCAAGCCGAGCGTTACAGTTACAGTTGTTACAATTAAAAAACGAGGGGGTACATCCTCCTTT
>CAMHIS010000049.1 GCA_946185285.1 uncultured Prevotellaceae bacterium | reverse complement strand
AACTCTTGGGGCAACGAAATCACCCAATCCACTGTGTTTGACGGTGTTCAATACACCCAGATAACAACGGCGAAAGTGAAGAATATTCAAGTTCTCAACGGCCTTGCAGGCACGTCCAGTAGCAAGGTTTCCCTTAACTTTGCCGCCAACAAGAGCTACACGCAGGTTGCTACAAAAACCTCGGCTGGAGCGTTGAAAATTTACGTTCCCGGCGACCTCTCTTAGAAAAAATGTTTGCCAAATGATGCACCTATGTGTACATCATTTGGCAACACTTTTCAGGCCTGAAAGCTCTAACTATGTGAAACATAGAAACTTGTAAGAATTCTTAACAAGTCGCCCCAAAAATTATAATACGTTCATGAATGAAAAATACGAAAAGATTAGGTACCGTCTGGTCTTCAACCGTTCACGACGGCTGAACCGTAAGGGAGAAGGCCTTGTGCAGATAGAATGCCAGCAGGGTGTTCGTCGCATCTATTTCTCCACGAAGGTATATTTAGAACCCTGCTACTGGCGCGACGGTATGGTCGTCGACCACGAGTTAGCTACCGACCTGAACGTCATCCTTCGTCGGCAGCGCATCGACATCGAGCGCGTCGAGCTGGACTTCATGAAGCGCGATATCCGAGTGACACTCCCCATGCTTCGTGAGGCCGTCAAGAGCAAAACAGCTCCCAGTGCGAAGCTGACCGATTTCGGTCGGAATGTCATCAGTCAGAGCGACAGGCGCGATGTCACCAAGGCCAACTACCGCACCCTGCTGAACGACATCGACCGCTTCCGTCGTGGCATCCGCGTCGACGAATGCGATTACAGCTTCATTGAGAAATACGATCTCTACCTGAAGGACTGCGGTGTTCAGCACAATACCCGCATCAGCAGGCTGCGACTGCTGCGCGCCGTTCTCAACGAAGCCGTGAAGCGCGACATGTTGGCTCGCAACCCTTTCGAGCGCTACCGTGTCGAAGGCATGACCAGCCGACATGGATTCCTCGGTGACGGTGATATTCAGAAATTAGAGAAGCTGACGAATCTGAGCGATCGAGAGACTCTCGTCCGCGATGCTTTCCTTTTCTGCTGCTTCACCGGCTTGCGCTGGAGCGACTTCCTGGCATTGGAACCCAGCTGTTTCAAGAACGGCTGGATTCGCATCACGATGCAGAAGACCAACCTGCCCGTCTCTATCCCCTATACCCGGCTGTTCGAGGGACGTGCCCAAAAACTCCTTGAACGCTATGATGGCGACATACGAAAGATGAACAGCCGTCTTCCCGCGAACAGCCAGGTCAACTCCACCATCCGCGACCTACTACGCAAGGCCTGCATCAATGTAGACTTTCGTGTTACCTTCCACACCTCCCGCCATACCTTCGCCTCCCTTCTGTTAGAGGAAGGCGTTCCTGTCACGACTGTTCAGCGTATGCTCGGTCATACCAAGGTGCAGACGACGCAGATCTACGCCGAAGTCACCGAGCGTACCATCGAGAAAGATATCTCGAGACAGGCAGGAAAATCCTCCAAGCGCAAGCGAAGACACTGCTGACTCCGTATTTTCACGGAACCGCGAAACTTCGTATCTTTGCTACACAAAAACGCAGGAACTATGACTACAAATAGCAAAGATTGGATTCAGTATAGCACGGCCGTCCTCACGCTCCTCTCCGGCGTCGTCCTGGTCTTCTGCTCCTTCTTCATGAAGGGCGAAGTCCTTGACGGCGTCTTGTGGTATGCAGGGCAGACGATGATCTACGCAGGCAGCATCTTCGGTGTTGCCATGTTCATCCGCACGAAGTCCGGAGAAATCCGTAACTACATCGACGAGCGCCTCTCCGGCCCCCGTCGCCCATCGGGAGAGGAGGGTCAGGCATGAGAACCATCCGTCGCATCTTCGTCCACTGTACGGCCACCTCACAGAACGTCACCGTCCGTCGCATCCAAAAGAGCTGGCGTGGTATAGGCTGGAAGAACCCCGGCTACCACTACATCATCGACGCTAACGGTGTCACCACCCAGCTCCTCGATGAGTCCCGCTGTGCCAACGGTGTCAAGGGCTACAATGCTGACAGCATCCACGTCGCCTATATCGGCGGCATCGACTATATCCGCGGCAAGATGAAAGCTGCCGACACGCGCACTGATGCGCAGAAAGACTCCCTCCGTCAGCTCCTCACCGACCTGAAGAAGCGCTATCCAAAAGCGCAGATCCTCGGTCACCGCGACATCTCCCCCGATAAGAACCACAACGGCAAGGTCGACCCTTGGGAACGCATCAAGGAATGCCCCTGCTTCGACGCCATCCCCGAATACCAATACATCTGAACATGACTTATGGATAACAAGAACACCCTTACGAAGACTGGCAAAAAAGGCGACTACGACGTCTTCACCTTCGCCCCCGGCGGCATCAAAAACGTCTCCGGTGTCGACATCCTCCGTGGCGATGCCGTCAGCACCGACCTCACGTCTGAGGTCAGCGACCCTCAGGCCGTCAGCTATTCTACCATCAAGATAGGCCGCCGTACCTATCAGTATGCCTCCTGGGGCGATGACGACCAGCTCCCCTTCCGTCTCGTCAGCCTGCTGCGTCGCAACATGGTGACGGCCCAGTGTATGCAGGTCAACACCCTCTGCACCTATTCCCAGGGCGTCATCTTCGCAGAGCGCGAGTCCGGCAAGCGCACCGACGACCCCGATATCCGCGAGTTCTGCATTCGCAACAACCTTCACGAGCTCTATCTTCACCAGGCTACCGACATGCAGCACTTCTCTATTGTCTTCACCCTGCTGCAGCTCTCGAGGGACGGTAGCAAGATCGTCAACATCCACCATCGCGAAGCCTGCTACTGCCGTCTTGAGAAGGCCGGTAAGGATGGCGTCATCCGCCATGTCATCTATGGCAACTGGCGCGACGGTCAGCCAACCGACCCGAAGATCTATGAGCTGCTGAACATGCGCAACCCCCTTGGCGACCTCCTTGTCCGGATGGGCAAGGTGGCCGACCCTGCCACGGGTGAGAAGCGCAAGCCCACGTCGACGCGGTGCTTCTGCGTCGTAAGCCGTATGCCCACCCCCTGCTATCAGTACTACCCAGTCCCCTATTACGCTGCCATGTTCTGTGATGACTGGTACGACATCTACCGTGCCATCAGCGTCGGCAAGCTCGCGATGATCCGCAACACCAGCGCCCCGCGTGTTCAGATAGAAATTCATCGCGACTACTTCCAGAGCGTCTTCATGGAAGAAGGTATCATCGACCTCGAAGAGCAGCGCAAGCGCAAGGAAGAGCTCGAGGATGACATCATCAACTACGTCTGTGGTGCGGAGAATGCCGGCAAGGGACTCGTCACCCATTACTTCATCGACCCCAACGGCAAGGAGAACAGGATGGTGCGCATCATCAACCTCAACGAGGGTACCAGGAAAGAAGGTGGCGACTGGGCCGATGACATGTGTGAGGCCTCCAACGCCCTCTGTTTCTGCATGGGCGTCCATCCAAACCTTGTCGGTGCAACGCCAGGCAAGAGCCAGATGAACAACTCCGGCAGCGACAAGCGCGAGCTCTTCACCCTGAAGCAGGTCATGCTGACCCCCTTCAGAGAGGTGATGGCCATGCCCTACCACATCATCATGCACTACAACGGCTGGAGCGACAAGTACACCGTACAGGTCCCCATTATCCAGCTGACGACCCTCGACAAGAACAAAGACGCTGAGACCGTTGAACCCAACCAGCAACAGCAATGAGCCAGCTTCCTGATATCGACACCTACGCCTCCCTCCTTCCTCTGGATGACGATCGTCTGCTCGAACAGAATGTTCCCGAGCAGACGATTCGTCGCATCCACCGCATCCGGGGACTGTATGCCTACTGGATTCAGTTCCCCACCCGCTCCATTTCCGAGATGGTCGACTACAATCAGCGGATGAACGGCATCAAGCAGTCGAAGGCCTACGAAGACGTACAGCTCACGATGCTGCTCTTGGGCAACATCCAGCAGATGACGAAGGACTTCGCGCGTTGGCGATTCAACGAGATGAACCGTCAGCACATAGATGCAGCGAAGCGTCGGGGTGATTACCGCGCCGTTGCATCCCTTGAAAAGAACTACATCAAGGCCAACCAGCTCGACAAGGAAGACACCCCCGACTTGGCCTACGACCAGATTACGCCTCTGCAGATTATTCCCACCGACGACCCCACCGTTCTTGGCCTGAAGAAGATCCCCAACCTCCGTGGTACCATCGACAAGCTCATCAAGAAGTACACCCAGGAGACAGCACACATCTACGACGAAGCTGAAGACATAGCCTATGAAGACATCATCGACGACACCGACGACTGACAGCACTCTGCGCATGTACCTGAACGATGCGCAAGCCTACACCCTGATGCTCCAGCCCCGGAACCTCATCCTTGTCGGCGGCCGTGGCATCGGCAAAGGTCTCGTGCAGTCCGTCCGGCTCATCCAGGCCTTCCAGTCCATGCCTCGCAGCTCCTCCGGCTTCGTCGGTCCTTCCTACAAGAAGCTGCTCACCTCCGTCATCCCTTCCATCACCGTGCACTTCGAGCGCATGGGCTACAAGCGCGACATTCACTACACCGTCAACAAAAAACCTTGGAAGGCCCTCTGTTGGGACCAACCCCTTTTTACGCCCGACAGCTGGGACCACACCATCGCCTTCTACAACGGCAGCGTCCTGCAGATGATCACGCAGGACCGGGAAGGAGCTTCCAACGGTATGTCGAACGACCATCTCTTTATCGACGAAGCGAAGTTCGTCGACTACGAGAAGCTGAAGAACGAAACCTTCCAGACCAACCGTGGCAACGAGATGTACTTCGGAGGCAGGCCCCTGCACCATGGGCTCACCATCACCTGCGACATGCCCGTGACAAAGAAGGGCAGCTGGTTCTTAGACTTCGAGAAACAGATGGACCCCGAGCTCGTCAGAGGCATCGAAGGTCTCGTCTACCATCGATGGGTACTGCAGGAACGCCTGCGCAAGCATCCGGAGCGGAAGGAGTTCTACGAGAGACAGCTGGATAAGATTGACAAGCAGCTCGACCTGCTTCGGAGCTACTGTACGTTGTACAAAGAGTACAGCAGCATCGTCAACCTTGCTGTCTTAGGCGAAGACTTCATCCGCCAGCAGAAGCGCCTTCTCCCTCCGTTGACCTTCCGCACCTCCATCCTCTGCCAGCGCGTCGGCATCGCCCAGGACGGCTTCTACGGCGCCCTGCGCGAGGATATCAACCTCTATACTGCGCCGAACACCTCCTATCTGGACAAGTTCGACTATAACTTCAATCCAGCCACCGACAAGGAAGACTGTCGGATGGATGGCGACCTCGACCCCTCACGCCCGCTCATCATCGGGTGCGATGCCAACAACAACATCAACTGGCTCGTTGCCGGTCAGGTCGGCAAGGATGACAAGCTGCGCATCCTGAAGAGCTTCTTTACAAAGTACGAACGGAAGCTCCCCGAGTGCGTTGACGACTTCTGCACCTACTACAACTGGCACAAGATGAAGCGCGTCATCTTCTATTACGATGCCACCTTTGTCGACAACAACTACGCCACCCACTACTTCGACTTCCACACCGAGGTCGTCAACAGACTCCGCCGTAATGGCTGGCTGGTTGATGATGTCTACATCGGCAAGTCAATGAACCACATCAAGAAGAACCTGCTCATCAACAGGATGTTCGTCGGCAAGGCCGTTCATCAAGTTCTCATCAACCAGGACAACAACGAAGATCTGCTCATCAGCATCAAGTCTGCAGGCGTCTATCAGGGCAAGAAAGACAAGCGAGGTGAGAAGCTCGCAGAGACCGAGGAAGACAAGCTCGAGGGCCGCACAGACGGCTCCGACGCTTTCGACACCGTCTGCATCGGTGTTGAGACCTTCCCGCGCGTCGGTACCGTCATGACAGGTATGCGGAGCCGCGTAGGATAGCCATCCTATATTTCAATCGTTTCCGAAAACTTCATAATAATCAAGTTATTCATGGCCATTTTGTTAAATTGGCCGTGCATGCAAATTATTTCTTGAAAAACGCTTGCAAATTTCAAGCCAAAGTATTACCTTTGCATCAGAATTTAGAAAATCCCTTTCAGCCCTCGACACCACGGTCAAGTCATTAACATGAAGTCAAGCAAGAAAATGGAAGCAACAATCACCAGATTGGAAAAGAAGTACGGCAAGCTCAATCGATCTTATTTTGTCGAAGCAAGAGAGGAGAACCGTGTCGGCCGCGGATTCTACGACGGTTGTGATCTCACCTGCGACATCTTGAAGAATCTGCATCTCGTCGTTGCTCATGATGGTACCTGGTTTAGAATCTGAAGTGATGAAAATGGAAAAGAACCAGCATGGCGGCGCCCGTCAGGGTGCAGGCCGCAAGAGCGGAGAGCGCAAGTACACCCTCTACGTCCGCATCAGCAAGGAGGCCAATGACATCATCTCGAGAGTCCCCAACAAGTCCGAGTATATCGACAACCTTCTGAAGCAATCCTGTCAAGAAAATTCATAAAAGAAAAACACTTCGTACCTCTCCTTCGAGAAAACAACTTTTCGCAGAAGATAACGCGCCGTCCGAGACCTCTAAGGGCAAGGGCGGCGCGTCGCGTGGGTACCACCTGCCACTTTCGCCCTGACAGTACCCACGAAAAGAAAACCTTTTCCGCGCAAGCGACTTTGTAACGGGTTGAATTGAAACAATTTGACGCGCTCCACCCAAAACGCGGCCGCGTTTGTCTGCTAAAGCAGCCCCCACCACCCTACGCAGGGGAGGGGAGAGCCGCCCCCCTATGGAGCGGAATATGTAAGGAAAATTCATAAAAACCGCCCCTACCCTTTCCTTGCCGTGCGTCCGAGGAAAACGCGCGCCTTGACCCTTGCCCCGACCGCCTCCAGCCGTCGCGCAAACGCGGTCGATGTCATCCCCGTTGTGAGGATGTCATCGAAGAGAACAACATCGCGGCCCCGGAAGAAATCTCCGTCGATGACGGTGTTTTCCTCCGCAGGCCGTGAGCGGTCGACATGGCATCGCGTGCGCGTGCCAACGACTGACACATGGCGGAACGCATCCACCAGCCCGCAGCGGGTAGATACTTCCGCCGAGAAGCGTGCATACCTTCTTCTGTTCGCGTAGTCACTGGCTGCAGGGATGCAGACGAACAGACAGCCGGACACCTCGGAACCGACGAGCTGTGCAGCCACCTCTCGGGCAGCCCAGCTCTTCGCGTAGATCCTGCCATCTTTAAAGTCGAGGATCCTGCGGGAAGTATCCGCTTCCTCGAACGAAGCCGAACCGAGCAACCGCTTCGGCGTGTACTGATGGATGATGTACGTTACCATGGTCGAACCTCCTATGAATGAAGAAGGAGCTCCTATTGAAGCTCCTTCGATTGGTTAGACATTGGCTGTACTTCCTCCTTGGTCACGGGTGCGCATACGCATTCCGTGACCATCTTCGCAGCCTTGTCGACATCCGTCAGCAAGGTGAGGATGAACTTCGGCTCCTTCTTCAGGGCCGCGATCCATCCGTCCAGATAGGCCGCATTATTATCAAGGATGCGCTTGTCGAATCCTAAGACCTGACCGACACGGGCAGCACCCAGTTCCGCCACCAGTTCTTCACGGGCATACATCTTGTCCCCGAAGCGCTCCCCTTTCTCTCTGCCGAGCCGCTCCTTCGTGCCCGTAGAATGAATCATTTCGTGAATGAGCGTCGAATAGAACTCCTGGCCATCCTTAAAGATGTCATCCTTGGACTTTCCTTTCTTAAACTGCGCCTTCGTTGGTACGACGATGCGATCCTGCGACGGCGAGAAATACGCTTCGTTCGACCTCTTCTTATAAGAGATCGGGCAGACCCATGACTGATTCTCGAGCATTGCGTCCATTTCCGATGAGACGAACATGCCCTTCGTGTCCGTCGGCATCTCTGCGGGAGTATAGCGACCCTTCAGGGTGTCCATCTTCTCAGAAGCGACCTCTGCCAGATTCGTCTGGTCAATGTTAAAGACGTTGTACGACTTCAGGACGGGGTACACTTCGTACCGCTCCTTCTCAGTTGCTGACAGCTGCTGATAATCCTCGAACTTCACCGTCTTGCCGTTCTCATCTTTGGCGACCCTGTCCCAAAAGATGACCGGCACCGACTTCTCTCCCTTGTTGACGTGTGCGCCTAACTTGTTAGCCTGGCGCACCGTGCAGAAGATTGGATATTCGAAGCCCTTCATGCCTGCGTACATCAGCAGGAGGAAGAAGTTCGCTCCTGCGTAGCTGTTCCCCGAGACGTTGACGGGACCTTCATTGTAGGCGTGGCCAATCCAACCCTTCTGCCAGCTGGCAGATTTCATCTCTTCCATTCTTGTGATCATCATGTCTGCGAAATTCTGCAAGACCTTCTCGTTGTGTTCTGTGTACTTCATAATCGTTGTTGTTATTAGCGGGTGAAACTTATGTTATTAACTGTGATATAGGCGATGTTCACGAAATCGTCGCTGACCAATCTCTCCGCTTCAGCGGTAGCCTCTGAAGCTGTGTCGGCCATAATCTCGAAGGATGCGAACTCATTGTCCTCGCCATAGACGAATACCTCGTAGATGTCCTGGAACCTACTGTTCCTTCTGCGACTCTTGATTTCCGATGTGAAAATAGTGTGTACCATAATGATTGATGTTTTAAGTGAATACTGTGTGCGAAGCACTGATTAATGAATACGTGCATATCAGAGGCAACGGTGGAAAAGAGTAGATGCAAGGAATTGCCAGGATATTTTATGAAAAACCACTTTTTTCTCTGGGAAAAAGCGGAAAGCGTTTCGAAAAAAATCTGCAGCAATAGCCTGCGGTACTTGCAGGCTCTGGGCCGGCCTAAATTTGCAAAGTATTCATATCGGGGCCGCATACAATTCACGACATCAATCAGGCACACACATCACCGGGAATCGTAAGTGAATGCAGATACTACTTCACAGGACATCCGGGTATTCGGCAGCGAGACCGCCCATCCCTTCGACGCCGTCAGCGCAAGAGGCATTAGGAACACCCAGCGACACCATGGTACCCACATCGCCATCGCAGCAATAACATCACCCGTTCAACAACGGTACCAGGCACAAGGTCGCAGCAGTCGCAGCTACATGATAGGATGGAAGGATCTGCCGCGGTGAGAGGTAGGATAGCGCCCTTGATATTATAACCCCCGTCGACTCCGGACAGCGTATTTTTCAGAACAAAAAAAAACCACTAACTTCGCGGCATGAATACACCGGAAAAGAAGAGTCTCCACATCACGGACGTCCAGCGCGCCTTAGACAAGGCCCGCATCTACAAGGAAGAAGTCGACATCATCTGCTGGTCCCTTGCGGACGGCGGCAAGGCCATCCGCTATCAACGATGGTTAGTCAGCAGCGGCAACTGGTATGGCGGTTGGCACAGGGTGCGCAACCCCCGTAATAACGAGGTTCGTCTGATACCAGACATCTTTATTATTCGCTTCAATGGACACCCAGTACATATATAATATATGGCAAGATACTACGGACAGATGGGCATGACCCAGCAAGACATCGACGCATGGAATCAGTCCTGGGCCGAAAACATGCTACTCTATTGGCGTGAGCGTATGCAGCGCGTCGGAGTCATCTCCGACACAGGTGCCCTCATGCAGAGTCTCCAGTACAAGGTTGACACCGGCCGGGTGACGACGCTCGAACACCGCTTCCTGATGTACGGCATCTATGTAGCGCGCGGCACCTCCCCTGCCTTCTCATGGGAGCGCTGGGGACATAACAAGCCCAAGACCCCGCGAAAACGCGGAACCGGGAACACCAGCAACATGGGACAGGTCGAATTCCTTGACCCTGCCTATCGACGGGAGCATGGCCTTGACGAGAAGAAGCGTGTCGGCCCCGCATGGGGTGGCAGGCTTGCCGGAGGACCGCCCATCGGAGCCCGTGACTGGTGGGCGAGGAAGTACGCCTACAGTATGTACCGATTGAACGAGACCAATGCAGCCATGTACGGTGAGCTGTACAACGGCTACCTCTTACAGGCTTGCGAGATTGCCATCAACGGCGACCGCAAGGATGCCCCGATAGCCATGCACGTCATGGGAAGAAGATAATCAACACAACATCAATATGCCCCGCAATAACGTTTACGTAACCGACATCATCCTGAACTCCCAGCAAGCTCAGAATGAAATCAAGAAAGTCAAGTCGCAGGCCGATGACCTCCGGAAAAAGCTGAAGGATGCCACGGCAGCGCACGATGTTCCTGCCGCGAAGAAGTACGGCAAGGAACTCGACAAGATAGAGCGCCAGTACCAGGCACTCATTACCCGTCAGGAACGCATTGCCAGTACGCTGAAGGACATCAGCAACGCATCGCCGAAAGACCTTCAGGACACCATCAAAGCCATCAACAAAGAGCTCAACAGCGGTCGCATTCGTCGTGGTAGCGAGGAATGGAAGGCCCTGAACAAGCAGCTGCGCGAAGCTCGCACGGAACTGAATCGAATCCGTGAGGAAGGTCGTGCCCAGACACCCCTCTGGGGCCGCCTTGCAGACGGGTTCAATAAGTTCGGTGCGATGGCAGCTTCCGCTGTCGCCGCCGTCACGGGGTTGTCGTTTACTATCCGCAAGGTCGTCAACGACTACGCCGCGATGGAACAGTCGATGGCCGACGTCAGAAAGTACACCGGACAGACCGCCGAAGAGGTCGAAAGGATGAACGACGATTTCAAGCGGATGGACACACGTACTTCTCGCGAGGAACTGAACGCCCTTGCCGGAGCGGCTGGCCGCTTGGGCATAACCGCTACCTCGCAGATCGAGGAGTTCGTTGATGCCGCTGACCAAATCGGCGTCGCCTTGGGAGACGACCTCGGAGAAGGTGCTGTCGATACCATTGGCAAGTTGGCCATCGCGTTCGGCGAGAGCGACCGCTTAGGCTTGCGTGGAGCCATGCTCGCCACTGGCTCGGCGCTCAATGAGATCGTCCAGAACTCGTCGGCGCAGGCTCAGCCCGTCGTGGAGTTCACCAAAGCCCTCTCCGGCGTGGGTCAGCAGGCACACATGACGCAGGCCGAAATCATGGGCTTCGCTTCTGCCCTCGACCAGAACAATCAGGAGATGGCCACCTCTTCGACCGTCATATCGCAGCTCATCACCAAGATGTATCAGGATCCTGCGAGATTCGCCAATATGGCCGGTCTCGAGGTTGAGAAATTCACCCAGACCATCAAGACCAACATGAACGAAGGCTTGATACAGTGGTTCGAAGCGGTCAACAAGCTCGGTGACATGAGCGTCCTTGCAGGGAAGTTCGACGAGCTGAAGATGGACGGAACAAGGGCCGTCGGTGTCCTGAGCACCCTTGCCGGACACATCGACCAGGTGACAGAGGCGCAGCGCCTTGCCACACAGGCCTACGAGCAGGGCACCTCCGTCATCAACGAGTTCAATGTCCAGAACAACACCGTGCAGGCAAGCCTTGACAAGGCGAAGAAACGCTTCACCGACCTCTCCGTGGAGTTAGGTCAGAAGCTGCTGCCGATAGCTCGCTATGCCATCAATACAGCATCGCTCAGCGTCCGTGCGCTGAAGGAGCTTATCGACTTCATCGAGAAGTATGCAGCAACGCTCATCTCATTGGGCGTGGTCATCAGCGCCATCATCCTGAAGAAAGAAGCCGATATCGCCCTCGATAAGCTAAAGGTCTTCTGGTCCGAGAAGGTCATCGCCACAGCCAAGCGACTCTATACGCTGCTGGCTTCCAACCCGTGGACTGCCCTCGCCGTTGCGTTGGCAGCGGTCATCGGGTATCTGATTGACATGGCACGCGAGACGAGCAACCTGAAGGAGGCCGTCAAGGATGCCAACAAGACCATCAATCAGGAAGTCGCCCATCTACGTGTCCTCGAGAATACGCTGAACAGCAGTACAGCTTCCGAGGAAGACCGCCGGAAAGCTCTCGAAGAAATCAACGGAAAGCTGATGGAAGCCCACTTAGGCAACATCACCGAAGAGGAAGTTCGTCTCGGCCGAACGAAAGCGAAACTTGACGAATACATCTCCAGTCTGAAGGATAAGATTATGCTCCAGCGTCTCGAGCAGGCTCTTGAAAAGAGCATTGCCGACGAACAGGATGCCAATGACGAAATCGACGAAACATCTTTCTGGCGCAATCTTACGGGTGCCAACGACCGCGCCATCCGTCGACGCATCCAAGCGCAGAAAGACCAGGAGAAGATCATGAAGAAGATTGATGCACTCAACAGCAAGAATGCACCATCCTCTGGTGGTACGCTGGATGAAGTCGTCGTCACCTACCACCCCCGAAAGTCTTCCGGCGGTGGTGGTGGTGGAACCGGCGGCGGAACTGGCGGCGGTGGCAGCAAGACCGACCCCTATCAGGAAGATCTGAAAAAACTCGACGCGGCCTACAAGCGTCGGCAGCTTCTCATCAAGCAAGGCCTTGCCGACGGCCTGATAACCGAAAAGGAGTATCAGGAGCAATCCTACGCTGCCGAGATGGCCTACCTCTCCGACAAGGTTGCCCTCCAGGAGAAGTACGGCAAGGAGACTGCCGACACCCAGCTGCAGATGCTCGACAAGACGATGCAGCAGGCCAAGCAGGCCCAGCAGGAATCTGCCAAGGAGATGCAGGTTGAGCTGCAGGCCGCCGAAGCCTCTTACAACTCCGACCGCCTCCTTCTCGCTCAGCAGCGCAACGAAGGGCTCATCACCTCCGACAAGGCCTATCAAGAGCAGCTGAAGCAGTTAGAGATGGACTACGCGCAACAGCGCCTGGCCATCCTTCAGAAGTACGGTGCCGACACCGTGCAGGCTGAACAGGCCATTCAGGACCGTCAGCTTCAGGATGCGAAGGCCTTCCGCGATGAATTCCAGAAAGCCTTCGAGAAAGCCTACGACAATGCCGACACCCTTCAGGATCAGCGCGACATCGCCAAGATGATGTATGACGCCCAGCTCATCGACTTCGAGGAATACCAGAGCCGCATGACGGATATCGAGCAGCGCGAGCAGGAAGCGCGCGCCTCCATCCGTCAGCAGTTCTACCAGCAGGCCATACAGCTGCTCAGTGCCGCTTCCTCCTATGCCCAAGCCTGCAGCGACCTCGAGGTCGCGAAGATCAACGCGAACTACGACAAGCAGATAGAGGCTGCCGGCAACAACAGCCGGAAGCGCGAGCGTCTCGAGAAGGAACGCGACGAGAAGCTCCGCAAGGTTAAGACCAAGAACAACGACCGTGCCATGAAGATTGAGATAGCACAGGCACTGGCCACCACCGCCACCAACGCCATCTCCGCCTTTGGTGCCGTCCTGCAGCCTCAGATGCCCTGGACCGTTCCCCTTGCCTATGCTGCAGCAGCTGCAGCCACCGTCAATGGCATGCTGCAGATCGCTACCATTAAAAAGCAGCACCAGGCAGAAGCTGCCGGTTACTACGAGGGTGGCTTCACTGGCGGTCGGCGCTACCACCGTGAGGCAGGTGTCGTCCACGAAGGCGAGTTCGTGGCCAACCACGAGGCCGTCAACAACCCTGCCCTCTTGCCAGCCCTCAGTCTCATCGACCAGGCGCAGCGCACGAACACCGTCGGCCGACTCACTTCGAACGACCTCATTCAGAGCGTCAGCCCCACCATCAACACCCCTGCCCCCGTCGTGAATATCGTCGGCAACCCCGACGCCACAGCTGCTCTCAACGACCTCAACAGCGTCGTGGCCACCCTGAACACCATCCTTGCCTCCGGCATCAGGATGGACACCGAGCAGGCCTACCGGGAACTGCGACGGTTCGAACGGCTGCGTGCGAACACGTAGCCGTCGCGCGCTCACCCCAGGGCAATCGTCATCGACGACGGCTTAGGGTGGGCTGGACGGTGAGCGCGCCTACACCTTGTATTTTCCAATCTCAACAAAAACCATTACCTTCGCAGCATGAAAAAAGAATTCGACGCCATAGAATACTTCCTTCGCCTGTGTGACGAAAATGCCCTCTGCCGGAAGCTCCGTTTCACCGGGACCACCTGCAGCGGCATCGGCGGCATGGAAGGTGTCATGCAGCAGTACCAGTCTGTCGCCAACTTCATCATGGTGGATGATGTCACCACCGGCAGCACCCATGAGCGCGCCGACGGCTTCTACGAACGCAACACCTACACCGTCTTCATCCTCATGCGCTACACCCATGGGGATGTCGACGACTATAACGACAAGATGCGCACCTGCCGTCGCATCTATCACCAGTTCCTCTCACGCATCCTCCTCGATCAGGACAGCGAGCGCGAGCCTATCGAGTCCCTCTTGACCGGGAATATCCTCTGCACCGAGTTTGGCCGCGACTCCTTTACCGGTGTCACTGGCTTGATGTTCCATATCGACAACGATGAACCCCTTGACATTGTTTATGACAATCACGACTGGCTATGAATATACTTCGAAAAAAAATCTTTCGCATCGGCTTAGATTGCATTATCCTCATTCTGTTGCTCATCATGCTCATCCTGAGCTTGAGTTCCTGCCGTTCTGTTCGCACCATTACGGTGCCCGAAATCCACAAGGAGGTCGTCCATCAGCACGATACCCTCGCCCTGAAGGACAGTATTTTCGTCCATGACAGCATCACCGTCGAGATTGTCCGCGGCGATACCACCTACCTCTACACCACCCGTTGGCGTACTGAATACCGAGACCGTTGGCGTGATCGCGTTGTCGACCACAACATCCTGAAGGTGGACACCCTGACGCAGGTCGTCGAAGTCGAAAAGCCTCCCAACTTCATCAACCGCTTACGCCTGAGTATCCCGATGGCCATCACCCTGACCGTCCTACTCCTTATCCTATCCTATTATATCAAGTACCGCTTTTTCAGAACATGACTCACAACTTTCCATCCAGCTCGTACAGCGCCTCCCTCCCTGACCTGCTCATCGAGGGAGTCACACAGGACTATGCCGTCGTATCCTTCTCGGCCAACGGTACCGCCATCTACAGCGAGGTGCTCTACCCCGACACCTCCGGGCGCATCTCCATCCTCTCCATCAGCCGGATGATCACCCAGTTCATGCGTCGCCGTAGCCTGCTGCAGATGAGTCTGGTGATGGCCATCACCCCGAAGAGCGGTTCCACCACCTCGAAGACCTGCACCGTCTACTACAGTGAGGTCGACATCCCCGACCAGTCTGTCTTCACCTCGCGGTTCCTGACCCTGTGTGACGGCCCCCGCTATACCAACATCGGTCGTCGGGAGTATCTGTACAGCCGCTCCAACGCTGCCGTGGCTCGCGGTACCTTCTCCGATGGATCCTCCAGTCGGCAGACCCTCACCCCTGCCGGCAGCAGCAGCGGCATCTATATGTTCGACCTCACCGACCTCCTTGCCGCTACCAACGGACCCCGCCTTGCCGCGATGACTATCACCAGCGGCAGCCGCACCCAACAGTACATCATCCGTCCGGACGACGACAGCGATGTTGAGTGCCTAATCTTCAAGAATGCCTTCGGCCTTCGTGAGACGATGTACTTCGAGGGTACCCTTGCCGTCAAGCCATCCTACAAGCGTAGCGAGATCCTCATCGGCCGCACCGTCACACACTACGACATCGAAGAGACCGTCAGCCACGAGAGCATCACCGGGCCGCTCACCGACGGCATGGCGAAGCTCTTCCGTGACCTCCTTCGCAGCTATGATATCCGTCTGCTCCCCACCGGGCAGAAGGTGGTCATCAGCGACAGCAAGGCTGACGACGACAACGCCGACGACCGTCTCACCCGCATGACACTCACCTGGATGCTTGCTCAGAGCGTCCAGACCACCGACGGCGAGTTCACCGGCGGCATCTTCGACGACACCTTCGACTATACCTTCAACTAAGCAACCAACACAATTCTCTATATATGCCCACTGCAAACGTTACCATAGAAGAGCTGCTTCCCCGACTGGAGCAAATCCGCGACGAAGTCGAGATTTCTGCCAACACGGCTACCCGTGTAGGGCAGTGCATGATTGACATGCTGGGTCTCATCCAGACCGGAACCTATGTCACCCTGAACACCCCTCAGACGGTATCTGCAGACAAGATCTTTAACGGCAGCATCCTCTTCGGCTCCTCCGTCGGATGCTACGACCCCGAGGACGGCGACCCCGGCAATAACAACTGGATGCTCAATATCGACGGCTCCGGCTTCTTCTATGGTACCCTGCAGTTCTTCGGCAACCTGCACGGCCCGATGTACGGAAACACGGGCAACATGCACGACCGTTGGTATATCCACCCCGATGGCAGTAGCCTTTTCGATACGCTCATCGTCAACAGCGGCATCTACGGCGGCGAAGGCCGGGACCCCCTCTGGTCTATTGACCCCCTCGGCAACGCCTATTTCGACGGCGATGTCACCGTCAACGGCACCCTCATTGGTACTGCCACCAATGCCGAGAAGCTCGGCGGCAAGACCTACGCCCAACTTATGGCAGACATCGACGACAAGTATGTCACCAAGGAATGGCTGCGTGAAGTCTTCCGCGTCTTCGACTATCACGGCGACGAAGTCATCGGCAACGATATCGAGATCTTCGGTCACGGCGATGTCCGCGAGATACAGGCCCTCTATGGTTTCTGGAGCAACGAATTCGTCAGCGCCCTCGGAAAGAACGACAGCGGCAGCAGCGGCGGTGGCAGCGCCACCACCCTGAGGGAGCTGCTCGACACCGACATCCCGACCAGCATCGGCACTGGCAAGGTGCTCGGCTGGAACGGTTCGAAGTGGGTTCCCGTTGACGCACTGAACACCACTTCCCTCGCGTCCTACCTGACCAGCAACGGCTACCTGAAGCGCACCGACCTCTCGAGCTACGCCACGAAGGCATACGTTGACAACCTCATCAACGGTCTTGCCAGCGTCTATGTCAAAATAGAATGGTTCCGCAAGCTCTTTCAGGCCTTCAGCAGCAGCGACGTCGAGATAACCCCCAACGCTGCCGGTACCGTCGATAACATCAAGTCCCTCGTCGGTCTGTGGACAGAAAGCTACCTCTCCGCTCTTGGTCAGAACCCCGATGCTGCCTCTGGCGGTGGTGCATCCACCCTTGCCGAGCTCCTGGATACCGACATCCCCGATAACGTTCCCGTCGGACAGGTGTTGGGATGGGATGGCCAGTTCTGGCGACCCTACACCGCCCTTGACGAGAACGCCCTTGCCAACTATCTCAACAGCCACGGCTTCCTTGTCGATACCGCCATCCGCGAGATGCTGAGTGACTATATGACCACCGACCAGGCACTCCGCTATGCTTCCGAGAACTACTATTCGAAGCAGCAGGTCAACGGCTTCACCTGGTGGGGAAAGCAGCTGTCGAATGGTATCGTCCGCGGTGCCATGACCGACGTTACCAGCATCGACGGCTTCGTCTATTTCTCGAACAGCCGCGTCGGCATCGGCACCAGCTCACCGGCTCAGGCCCTGCACCTCTATGGTGACAGGAACCTGCAGGTCGACGGCCGCATCCTTCTGAAGAGATACCTCTTCATGAATCCTGAAGGTGAGGGCATCTACCTCCTCAACAACGTCATCCATACCCATAACAACATGACGCATGTCGCCTCCGGCGTTGCCTTCGCACAGTCCGGAGCTACGACGTGGTACCATGAGATGACCGTCCAGGGCTTGCTCACCGCCACCGCCAACATTAAGACCGCTTCCTACATCGACATCGGCAGCATCCGTCTGCAGTATGACACCGCCAACGGTCAGCTGAAGGTCGTCAAGACCGACGGCACGGCTGGCAGCCTCTATGCCACCGGTGGCATCTCCGCCCTCGGAGCTTCCACCGACGGCGGAAGCAGCAGTGGCGGTGCCGACCTCTCGATGGTGTGGGCCAGTCTTCGCAACGACGACACCGTCAGCTACTGGAGCGATATATCCCCATTCGCCAACTACAAGATTGCCCTCGCCCACCTTCCGAACGATATTGCTACGCAGGCCTCGATCAACTCCCTCCTCTCCGCCTACCTCACCAAGCAGGAAGCAGCTACCGACTACCTGACGAAGACTGCTGCAGCGGCCACCTATCTGACCGCGAGCGACGCCGCCTACCAGTACCTGAAGAAAACCGATGCAGCGGCCACCTATCTCACCATCGACAATGCCAGCAACACCTACCTTACGAAGAATGCCGCTGCCAGCACCTACCTTACCATTACCAACGCTGCCAGCACCTACATCACCTTGGGCACCAATCAGACCATCACCGGCACGAAGACCTTCACCCACGCCATCAACGGCAACCTGAACGGCACCGCTTCCAATGCCTCCCAGCTCGAAGGCCATGCCAGCGACTACTTCGTCAACCGCTACACCGCTCAGAGCGTCGGTGGCCGCAAGACTTTCACCGAAGCGACCACCGTCGACAACACCCTCTACGTCTCGCAGCGCATGGGCATCGGTCTGCAGCCTAACAACAACCACTCCCTCGTCACTACCGGTAGCATCCTGAGTAACGGCAGCCTGCATGCCGTCGTCAGCGTCATCAGCGACGGCGACTACCGCATCCGCACCGCCTCGAAGTCCGTCCGCATGCGCTACGACGAGTCGACGAACACCATCTGGTTCGATGGTGGTACCGACACCGCTCCCGTCAACGTGGCCACCCTCGGAGGCATGAGTGCCCTCGGTCTCAGTGAAGGCACAGCCATCGCCACCCTCGACGAGCTCGTCGTCAACCTGCTCACCGTCGGCGACAGCAGCCTCTATCCCACTGCCGACGCTCCTGGTGTCTCGCGCTTCACCACTGCCACGGCCACAGTCTACGGTACCCTTCGCCTTCGGAATAGCTGCTTTATTGCAGGCAACATCCATCTCGATGCCGACACTGTGGCCAACAATGCCCACATCTACACCTCCGGCAAGGAGATATATGTGTGGTTCGGAAACGCCGTCAACCGCACCAATCAGACCCTTTATAAATTGACCAAGACAACCGTATGAGCTACGCCAACCACACCATAGAAGCCCCAGTCAGCATCCGCGACGTGCAGCGATGCTTCGGTTCCGGCTATCCCGACTTAGGGATGCTGATTCGCAACAGTAATATCAACAAGTGGGCGAAGTACAAGCCCGTCAAGTATCCAACAGTGCAGCTCATTACAGCTGCACAGCTCCGTTCTGCCAACTACGGCATCGACCACATCCCCACGTGGACGCGCCTTGACTACATGGCAGAATTTCTGTGCAGCACCAACAAAGGCAGCCTGAGTCAGAGCAAGTGGCCAGAGTGCGACCAGAGTCAGGGTGCGCTCAGTGAATCCTACTGGAGCTACGAGCGCCCTGCCGGAGGCACGCAGGAACCTTTCCGCCTTGCCGACTTCAAGGACTACTACCACGATGCCGAACAGCCGCTCGGTCCGATGGCTTCCAACCAGGTCGTCATCGAACCCTACGGCAGCATGCACATCCTCTTCAGCTACGGTGCCATCACCGTCAACACCCTGAAGCTGAGTGACCTTGTATGGCCCGGCAATACCGACTATCCCATCAATAACATGTACTTCGGTGTCTTGATGCGCAAGCTCACCGGAGCCCTTGCCGGCAGCACCTTCGCCGCCATTGGCAAGGTGCAGGACACCTATATCACCGTAGGAACTGCAGCCAATCATGGCTTCCGCGTCGACATCGACCGCGACGATGTGACAGCCAACTTCGAGGGAACATGGAAGATCTTTCCGTTGTTCAGCTCTGCAGCCTTCGACTTCACCCATGCCATCAGCCAGTTCACTGGCGGCAAGTTCATTGCACCCCTCCCCGAGCACAGCCAGAACATCATCGTCACCATCCAGTACGCACAGGTCGTCATCAGCAACGCCGTCGGCTACCGCGACCCCAATAGCCAGCAGCGCTATGTTCGAGTCGTCGTCGCCTTACGTAATGACGAAGCTGTCGCCCGTCGCTACCGTCTCACCGTCTATCTCTTCGACAAGAACGGCAACGAGACCACCTACACCGGCTCATCGACGGGACAGGTGGCCGCCAACGGCAGCACCTCCGTCACCATCAGCATCTACGTGGCCACGGCATGGGCCTCTTTCGAAGGAGGCTTCTTCACCGCCACCTGTGCCATCGACAATAGTCTTGAGGATATCAAGTTCTACCGCGACAGCGTCTGGTCGCGCACGCAGCTCTCCGAGTCAGCACCTCTGTAGGCTTCGATCCAACCTTACAAGTTTACTTACAAGGTTACTTACAAGGAATCTTACTATATTACTTATTATATATATATATATATGAAGAAACAAACTTTCACCATGAGCACCGGCAGCTGTGCTGCTCTCTACGAGCTGCTTCGCGATGCCAAGCTCACCGGCATGGACGGAGCCGCCAAGCTCCGCGTTGTCGCCACCCTTCACTCCCTGCGCCCTGCTGCCCATAAGTTAGAGGCAGCCCGCAAGGATTGTCTCAACACCCTGCGCCCCGCCGACTTCGAGCGTCGCCTTCAGGACGCGCGCGACTTCGAGCAGGGCAAGACCCCTGTCAAGATGCAGCGCAGTGAGTACGAGCAGTTCATCAGCGAGCTGCAGGA
>CAMHIS010000048.1 GCA_946185285.1 uncultured Prevotellaceae bacterium | reverse complement strand
ATACGCCACAACGTGAAGCTGTACGTGAAGCCTTTACGAATGCCATTATCCACTGTGACCTGATGATGGATGCTGGTATTCTGAGGATAGAGAAACATGATGACCGTCTCTGTTTCCGTAATCCAGGACTGCTAAAGTTGCCTGTAGAGACCATCTATCGAGGTGGAAACTCTAAGGCTCGAAATCCGAAGATTCAGAATATGCTTCGCATGATTGGCTTTGGTGAGAATGTTGGCTCTGGATTCCCCAAGATTATAGCAGCATGGAAGGAAACCAATTGGGGCGAGCCACAACTGTTGAACAAACTGGATGTTGACGAGGTGGAGCTGGTGCTGCCTGTGCCTTCTTCTAAAGCTATGTCTGATACTGCCCCTGCAAATGCCCCTGTAAATGCCCCTGTAAATGCCCCTGTAAAACTGAGCAAAACACAATCGGCTATTATAAAAGTTTTGCTGAAGGATAATAGGGCAACCTATGAGGATCTGGCTCGAACCATTGGAGTGGATAGAACTACTATTAGACGCAATATTGCTGTTTTAAAGGAAAAAGGTGTTATCAGACGTGTGGGTGAGGATAAAAATGGATATTGGGAAGTGCTAATAGCCATTGAAAATGTTGTTTAGGGGGCTAATTCGGTGGTGCAAATGTGGTGCATTATGTAAATAGAAAAATCCGCAAGATTCTGAATTTCAGTTTCTTGCGGATTTTAATAAGTGATCCGCTTGGGGTTCGAACCCAAGACCCCATCCTTAAAAGGGATGTGCTCTACCGACTGAGCTAGCGGATCTACCTTATTTTTGCTTTAAAAGCGGGTGCAAAGGTACGACGTTTTTTTGAATTGACCAAATTTATTCGGATGATTTTTTCTCTTTAAGCGCTTTTTGGTAACATTCCCGACACAAAGGCTCGTATTCCTGGGTCTCGCCGAGCAGTACGCGGCGATCATTGTCGACGATGCGGTGGCTGACGTAGGCGAGATTGCCACACTTGACGCAAATGGCGTGCACCTTGGTGACGTCGTCGGCAATGGCACAGAGAGCGGGCATTGGGCCAAAGGGCACACCGCGGAAATCCATGTCAAGACCGGCGATGATGACGCGCACGCCACGATTGGCCAGTTCGTTGCAGACATCGACAAGTCCCATGTCGAGGAACTGAGCCTCGTCGATTCCCACGACGTCGATGTCGCTCGACAGCAGCAGGATGCTTGCCGAGGAGTCGATAGGTGTGGAGAGGATATGATTCTGGTCGTGGCTGACAACGTCTTCCTCAGAGTATCGCACGTCGATGGCGGGCTTGAAAATCTCCACGCGCTGCTTGGCAAACTTGGCACGACGCAGTCGCCGTATGAGTTCTTCGGTCTTACCCGAGAACATGGAACCGCAGACAACCTCTATCCGGCCGGGGCGGTGCATTTCACCGTTGATGTTGTTATTCATAATGGGTGCAAAATTACGAAAAAAAGTGAAAAGTGAAGCGTGAAGCGTGAAAAAAATGGTGATACGGTCAGTTATTTACCATTTTTTGCTAACTTTGCACCCGCAATGGGCATATTATACATTGTTCCTACGCCTGTCGGCAATATGGAAGACATGACACTCCGGGCCATCCGAATATTGAAAGAGGTGGACGTGGTGTTGGCCGAGGATACCCGGACGTCGGGCATTCTTCTGAAGCATTTCGACATCAGGAAGCAGCTCATGTCCCACCACAAATTCAATGAGCACGGAACAGCGGCAGGCATTGTCGCCCGTCTGTCGGCAGGCGAGAACGTGGCCCTTATCAGCGATGCCGGTACGCCAGGCATCAGCGACCCTGGATTCTTTCTTATTCGCGAGGCCGTCAGGGCTGGTATTGAGGTGCAGTGTCTGCCTGGCGCAACGGCATTTGTGCCGGCACTGGTCAGCAGCGGCCTGCCGTGCGACCGTTTTGTCTTTGAGGGATTCCTGCCACAGAAGAAGGGTCGCCAGACGAAGATTCAGAGTCTGGCCGACGAAGAACGGACGATGGTGTTCTACGAGTCGCCCTACCGCGTAGTGAAGACGCTGGAGCAGTTTGCCGAGGTTTTTGGCGGCAATCGTCCGGTGAGCGTCTGCCGCGAGATATCCAAGATACATGAGGAGAGTGTACGTGGTACGCTTAGCGAGGTCATTGCCTATTTCAGGGAGCATGAGCCTCGGGGGGAGTTCGTCATCGTGGTGGCAGGAAACAGGGTTGAGAAAACAGTAAATTAAATAAATTATCAACATTATGAAGAAATTAGTATTATTTGCCGTTAGCTTGCTGGCGATTGTCAGCTGCAATGAGAAAGCATCGAAGGTGGAGTTTGCCAGCAACCCGAAGGTAGACTCCCTTAACCAGATTATTGCCCAGAAGGACAACGAGATCAACGACATGCTGAGCACCTTCAGCGAGATAGAAGAAGGCTTCCGCCAGATTTCCGAGGCTGAGAACCGTGTGGCCGTTGCGCAGCAGGGCGAGGGTGCCAATTCGAAGCAGCGCATCCGTGAGAACATCCAGTTCATCCAGAGCACAATGAAGCAGAACAAGGAGCTCATCAACAAACTGAAGCAGCAGCTGCGCGAGAGCAGCGTGAAGAGCGACGCCCTCCGCAAGCTGGTCGAGACGATGAGTCAGCAGTTGGAGGAGAACGAGAAGCAGCTGATGGCCCTGCGCGAACAGCTTGACGAGAAGGACGTACACATCATGGAGCTCGACGAGCAGGTGGCCAACCTGAACACCGACGTCAAGGAACTGACCACGGAAACCAACCAGCGCGCCGAAACCATCTCGCAGCAGGACAAGCAGCTGCATACGGCCTGGTTTGTCTTCGGCACGAAGGACGAACTGAAGGAGCAGCAGATTCTGGTCGACGGCAAGGTTCTGCAGTCAAGCTTCAACAAAGAATACTTCACGAAGATTGACATCCGCGTCGACAAGGAAATCAAGCTCTACAGCACTTCTGCCAAGATGCTGACCTCCCATCCGGCAAGTTCGTACACGCTGCAGCGCGATGCCAACAAGCAATACGTGCTCCGCATCACCGACCCCATGCTGTTCTGGTCGACGAGCAAGTATCTTGTTGTGCTGGTGAAGTAACAGCGAATGCGAAACTTGGGCCGAACACTTCTGCTGCCGACAATCCTGCTCCTGCTGACAGGATGCGAGGAGAGCGGCAGCGACAACAGCTCCATCACGCTTACCTCGAGTAGCGTGGTGGAGCTGTACTCCGTCGCTGGACAAAGCAAGAAGCTCACGTTTCAGGCCTCGGATGACTGGAAGGCCGTCTGTCCGGCCGACTGGGTAACCTTCTCACCTCGAAGCGGGAGTGCCGGCAATAACACCATCACCGTTACCACAGTATCGACCAACAAGACCAAGTCAAACCGTTCTACGTCGATGACACTCAGTTCCAAGTCAGGACAGCGCAACATCACCCTGATACAGAACAACAAGTACGCCATCTTCGACCAGAAGGAATACAAGGTGTCAGCCGACGGCGGCACAATGGCCATGAGCTTCAAGACTAATCTGGAGGAGCGCGACGACCTGCAGATTATGTACACGAAGCAGGACTGGATTAGCTGGCCCGACAACGCCCGCGCCGTCACACGGGGAGAGTGGACGGGCAAGACAGGCACGCTGTACATCACCCCCAACACAACGACTTCGACCCGAACGGCCGCCTTTGTGCTGTCGATACCGTCTGACGACGGCGGCTGGATGGGTCTCGACACGGCCTACGTCTCACAGACGGGCATTAACGACCATTACGAGTCATCCGACTTCACCGCCGACGGCACCGTCACCGTCATGCAGAAGTCGAGCATCGGCAAAGGCATTCCCGTTGTGCTGATGGGTGACGGCTTCACCGACAAGGATATTCTCGACAGCACCTACCAGCGGGTGATGGAGAAGTCGATGGAAAACTTCTTCAGCGAGGAGCCCGTCTCTACGTTGCGCGACTATTTCGATGTCTACGCCGTCACTGCCGTATCCCAGAACAACACTGTCGGCGAAGGATTTCATACGGTTTTCAGTACCGTTCCGAGCAACATCTCGTCAATCATCGAATACGATGACAACCAAGTAGCGGCATACGTCAATAAAGTGGAGGGCATCGACTTGGAGAACACACTGGCGGTGGTAATCGTCAACAGCCACAGCCACAACGGTGTCACCAACCTGCTCTTCGACGAGCGTTCCGGCCTTCCCCGCCAGTATGCCGTCTCGCTCTGCACGCTCATGGACGGCATAGACTGCGAGGAGTTCCGTCAGGTACTTGTCCACGAGGCCGTCGGCCACGGGCTGGCCAAGCTGGCCGACGAGTATGGCTACGAAAACAACGTTGCTCCCACCGACCTGGAATCCCGTCGGCTGAAGGCATACCACAAGTTCAACTGGATGTTGAACGTCGACAACACCGACGACAAGAGCAAGGTGCTATGGAGCCAGTTCATCGGCAACAGTAGCTTCACATCCGAGAACATCGGCATCTACGAGGGCGGCTACACCTATTCCAAGGGCATCTACCGCCCGACTGAAGAGAGCATGATGCGCCACAACCAGAGTCCGTTCAACGCCCCGAGCCGCAAGGCCATCTTCGACCGGATCATGGCTTTGGCCGAGGACAGGGATGCCTCAACGCCCGAAGCGTTCGCCGAATTCGACGAACAGCACAAGCCCGTTCGCTGGAACTACGCCACCACCCGTGCTCCGTGGCAGCGCCGACTGCTGGCTCCTCCCGTCATAAGATGGGAATAAAAATTCACACTTCCGTTGAAGTATATTAACAAAATGCGGGGTAAGAAGCTGATTTTTACCCTTTTATTCGTTTATTTATAAAAAAAGTATTATCTTTGCACGCTTTAACATTAAAAACATTAAACAAAGAGAGAGAATTATGAAGAAAAGACTAACTCTACTGTTGGCAGTACTTTTCCTTTGTTTAGGAGGAGCAATTGCCCAGACTAAGGTTAGCGGCACAGTCGTTTCCCAGGACGACGGCGAGCCCGTCATCGGTGCCTCCGTCGTTGTTCAGGGAGCCAAGACCGGCGTCGTTACAGATGTGAACGGCCGATTCACGCTGACCGTCCCCCAGGGGAAGAAGATTAGCGTGAGCTACATCGGCATGACCACACAAGTATTGAATCCACAGAGCACGATGCAGATTGTGCTCGTCCCCGACGGCCAGGCCCTCGACGAAGTAGTCGTCACGGGTATGCAGAAGATGGACAAGCGCCTGTTCACCGGCTCTACGGCCAAGATTGCAGCCGACAAGGCCAAGCTCGACGGTGTCGCCGACATCTCGCGCTCGCTGGAAGGCCGCGTGGCCGGTGTGTCGGTTCAGAACGTCAGCGGCACGTTCGGTACGGCTCCTAAGATTCGCGTCCGTGGTGCCACCTCCATCTACGGCTCTTCAAAGCCGCTGTGGGTAGTCGATGGCGTCATCATGGAGGATGTGACCGAGGTAGATGCCGACGACCTGTCGTCGGGTGATGCCGAGACACTGATTTCAAGTGCCATTGCCGGACTGAACGCCGACGACATCGAGTCGTTCCAGATTCTGAAGGACGGTTCCGCCACCTCTATATATGGTGCGCGCGCGATGGCCGGTGTGATTGTCGTAACCACCAAGAAGGGTAAGGCCGGCTCCAACAAAATCAGCTATACCGGAGAGTTCACCATGCGTCTGAAGCCCAGCTACGCCGACTATAACATTATGAACTCTCAGGAGCAGATGTCGGTCTACCGCGAGATGGAGCGCTCCGGCTACCTGAACTTCGCCGACGTCTACCGTGCCTCCGACAGTGGTGTCTACGGTAAGATGTACCACCTTATCAACACGTATGACGCGAAGACAGGCACCTTCGCGCTAGCCAATACCGAGGCAGCCAAGAACAAGTACCTGCAGGAGGCCGAGATGCGCAATACCGACTGGTTCGACGAGCTGTTCACGAACAGCGTTATGATGAACCACTCTATTTCGCTGTCGTCGGGTACCGAGAAGGCCCAGTACTACACCTCGTTCTCCGTGATGAACGACCCGGGCTGGTACAAGCAGTCGAAGGCGAACCGCTACACGGCCAACATCAATGCCCTGTACAACATCTCGAAGAAGGTGAGCCTGAACCTCATCGGCAACAGCGCCTACCGTAAGCAGAACGCCCCCGGTACGCTCGGCCAAAGCCTTGACCCCGTCTACGGTGAGGTGCGCCGCGACTTCGACATCAACCCCTACAGCTATTCGATGAACACGTCGCGTGCGCTCGACCCCAATGCCTACTACGTGCGCAACTACGCTCCGTTCAACATTCTGAACGAGCTTGAAAACAACTACATGGATCTCGACGTGGTCGACCTGAAGTTCCAGGCCGAGCTGAAGTACAAGCCCATCACGAAGGTGGAGCTGTCGGCACTGGCATCTTACAAGTATGCCCTGAGCACCATCAGCCACGAGATTCACGACAACTCGAACCAGGCCATGGCCTACCGTGCCATGGACGACGCCACGATGCGCGACGCCAATCCCTGGCTCTACACCGACCCCGACAATGCCAACTCGCTGCCCATCTCCGTGCTGCCCAACGGCGGTTTCACCCGTGACACCCGCAACAAGATGAACAGCTGGGACTTCCGTGCTACGGCCAACTACAACGACGTCTACAACGAGGACCACATCGTGAACTTCTTCGGCGGTATGGAGGTGAGCTCCGTCGACCGTCGTAAGACGTGGTACCAAGGTGTGGGTATGCAGTACGACAACGGCATGAAGGCCGCCTACGACTACCGTTTCTTCAAGCAGGCTCAGGAGGAGGGCACCGAATACTTCACCATCACCGATACCTACATGCGCTCGACCGCCTTCTTCGCCAACGCCACCTATTCGTGGAAAGGCCGCTACACGCTGAACGGCACCGTGCGCTACGAAGGTACCAATAAGCTCGGTAAGAGCACCGATGCCCGCTGGTTGCCCACGTGGAACATCTCCGGCGCTTGGAACGCCCACGAGGAGCCTTGGTTTGAGAAGCTGCGCCCGACGGTGTCGAATCTGACACTGAAGGCCTCGTACTCGCTGACTGGTGACCGCGGCCCTGCCGACATCAGTAACTCGCGTGTGGTCATCAAGAGCACCAACCCCTGGCGCCCGTTCGCCAGCGTCAGTGAGACGGCTCTTTACATTGACGACCTTGAGAACTCCGAGCTGACCTACGAGAAGAAGCACGAGCTGAACATCGGTGCCGAAATCGGCTTCCTCGACAACCGCATCAATGTCGGCTTCGACTGGTATCGCCGTAACAACTACGACCTGATTGGTGTCATCAACACCGAGGGTATCGGCGGTCAGATTTCGAAGTACGGTAACGTGGCCTCCATGCGTTCACACGGTGAGGAACTCTCTATTTCTACCCGCAACATCGTGACGAAGGACTTCAAGTGGAACACCGACTTCATCTTCTCGCACAACAAGAACACCGTCACCGAGCTTGACTCCCGTGCCCGTGTCATCGACATGATTACCGGTACCGGTTTCACCATGGAGGGCTACCCCGTGCGTTCGCTCTTCTCGATGGACTTCCAAGGTCTGAACGAAGACGGTCTGCCCACGTTCATCAACGAGAACGGCGAGACTACGGTCAGCGACATCTACTTCCAGGAGCGTACCAAGAAAGAGCATCTGGTCTACGAGGGACCGACCGACCCGACCGTCACTGGCTCGTTGGGTAACGTCTTTACCTACAAGGGCTTCCGTCTGAACATCTTCCTGACCTACGCCTTCGGCAACGTCGTCCGTCTTGACCCTGTGTTCAAGAAGAGCTACAGCGACCTGACCTCCATGCCGCGTGAGTTCAAGAACCGCTGGACCGTCCAGGGCGACGAGGCCACGACCAACGTGCCCGTCATCGCCGACAAGCGTCTGAACCAGAACGACCGCTACCTGCAGTATGCCTACAGTGCTTACAACTACTCTACGGAGCGCATTGCCAAGGGCGACTTCATCCGCATGAAGGAGATTTCTCTCGGCTATGACTTCCCCGCCAAGCTGATTGCACCGCTGAGCCTGACCAGTGCTTCTCTGAAGCTCCAGGCCACCAACCTCTTCCTCATCTACGCCGACAAGAAGCTGAACGGCCAGGATCCCGAGTTCTTCAACTCCGGTGGTGTGGCTTCACCCATGCCTAAGCAGTTCACGCTCACCGTCCGTCTGGGCATCTAATCAGAAGTGAAAAGTGAAGAAATATAAAGAAAGGATTTTTGAATATGAATAAATATATAGGATTATCAATCATTGCGGTAGGACTGGGCTTGACGTCGTGCAACGACTTCCTCGACAAGATACCCGACAACCGCACCGAGGTAACCTCGGAAGAACAGGTGACTCTGCTGCTAACGACCGCTTACTCATCCAACAACAGCATCATCATGGCTGAGATGGCTTCTGACAACGCGATGGACAACGGCTCCACCTTTACATTCGAGGACAAGTTGCAGGAGGAAGCCTACCTGTGGAAGGACATCACCAGTGAAGACAACGATGCCACGAAAGACTTCTGGGAGAGCGGCTATCTTGCTGTCAGCACTGCCAACCAAGCACTGCTTGCTATTGAGGAGATGGGCAATCCCGCTAATCTGCAGGCACAGCGTGGCGAAGCCCTGCTCTGTCGAGCATGGGCTATCTTCGACCTGGCCAACCTCTTCTGTATGGCCTACAATCCGCAGACCGCCAACCAGGACTTGGGTCTGCCCTACCCCACAACACCCGAGACCGAGCTGAAGCCCCATTACGAGCGCGGCACGCTGGCCCAGCTCTATGCCAATATCGAAAAGGATCTGCAGGAAGGTTTGCCACTGATTGACGACAACATCTACACCGCCCCCAAGTACCACTTCAACAAGGCTGCCGCCAACGCCTTCGCAGCCCGCTTCTACCTCTACTACCAGAAGTGGGACAAGGCCATCGAGTATGCCACGAAGGCCTTGGGCACAAACCCGGAGAAGATGATGCGCAACTGGGCATACATCGCCGGCGAGATGGCCTCTAACTTCGAGGACCGCTGCAACCAGTACGTCTCGGCCAACGAGGCCTGCAACTTTCTCATCCAGACGGCTGCCTCCAGCATGGTCTACTGGCTCGGTCCCTACAATTTAGGACGCCGCTACGGTCACAACATCAACAACATCGCCATGGTAGAGACCTACCGCACCGCAGGCATCTGGGGTGCCTATAACTCTATGTCTGACCTCTGGCTGTCGCATTCCTGCTGGGGCTACAACGAGAAGCTCTGCAACTCGAAATACAATGGCTACTTCGAGTACACCGACAAGGTGAACGGTGTCGGCTACCGCCGCAACGCCATCGTCCGTCTCTCCGGTCCTGAGACACTGCTCTGCCGCGCCGAGGCCTACGCCGTGAAGGGCGACTACGCCAACGCGCTGGCCGACATCAACCTTTGGTTGTCGTTCAACTCGCGCAGCGGTCTGCAGGTCAGCCAGGAAGATGTTGTCGAGACTTACGCCGACATGCCCTATATGGAGGACGAAAACGAGCAGCCCATACCTGCCAGTGCAGACTATGGATCGCCGAAAAAGCGCCTCCATCCCTTAGGTTTCAACCTGGCTGACTCAGTCCAGGAAAACTTCATCCACTGCATCCTGCACATGCGCCGCTGCGAGGTGGCCCAGGAGGGTCTGCGCTGGATGGATATCAAGCGCTGGGGCATCCAGATTGCCCACAACCGCGAACGTCAGGCTCCCGACAAGCTGCTGTTGAACGACCCGCGCCGTGCCTTCCAGCTGCCGCAGGACGTTATCGACGCTGGCCTGACTCCCAACCCACGTAATAACAATGACGAAAACAATAAGGAGGAATAAGATATGAAACTGAGATATTTGATACTTAGCGCTGCAGCACTGACCATGGTGGCCTGCAGTGAGGACAGCCTCGACTCGCAGAGCATCTTCTCAAACACGACACAGACCCCGCAGAATGACTTCGACAAGTGGCTTCAGAAGAACTACGTCGAGCCGTACAACATCGACTTCAAGTACCGCTTCGAGTACAAGGAGTCGGACACAAAGTACAACCTGGTTCCGGCCGACTACGACAAGGCCATCGCCCTGGCCAAGCTGACCAAGTACCTGTGGCTTGAGCCCTATGAGGAGCTCATGGGCAAGGACTTCATCCGCACATACGCCCCGAAGGTCATGAACCTTATTGGCTCGCCTGCCTACGACGGCAACGGTGGACTGGTGCTCGGTACCGCCGAAGGTGGTATGAAAATAGTGCTCTACAACGTGAACAACATCAATCCCGACAAGCTCGACATGGACTTCCTCAATGAGTGGTACTTCAACACGATGCACCACGAGTTTGCTCACATCCTGCACCAGACGAAGGCTTATCCTACCGACTTCAACGAGATTTCAAAGGCCGACTATCAGTCATCGAGCTGGGTGAACCTCACTGACGAAGAGGCTCTGGCCATGGGCTTTGTCAACAACTATGCCAGTGCTGAGACACGTGAGGACTTCGTGCAGACCATCGCCTTCTACATCACACTGAGCGACGAGGCGTGGGAAGAGCTGCTCGACCAGGCCATCGTCGAGGTGACCGATGAGAATGGCGACCCCGTCTACGAACTCGACAGCAAGGGCAACCCCATCCTGGTCACCGACGAAAATGGTGACCCCGTGCCCGCCACCGACCCCTATGGCCGCATCATCTATCAGCGTGACGAGTACGGCAACTACATCTGGGAGACCGACGAGAAGGGCAACTTTATCTTCGAGACCGACGAAGAGGGCAATCGCATACCCATGACTGACAGCAAGGGCAACATCATCTACCAGACCACCGACGAGGGCGACATTGTCTACGACAAGGACGGCAACCCCGTACCAGAGTACTGGAAGATACCAGTCCCCGAATACGAGAAAGAAATAATGAAAGACTACAGCGGCTACGACAAGATTCAGCAGAAGCTGGCCATGGTCAAGGAATACCTGGACTACTTCTGGGGCATCGACCTCGACGAACTGCATCGCATCGTGCAGGAACGTCAGGCAAAGGTTGCCGCCGGCGAGCTTGATTTAAAGTCACTCAACTAATCAAACAGTAACGACATGAAAAAGATATATTTCTTGATAGCAATGGTTACGGCCACCATGCTGGCATCGTGTACCAAAGAGCAGGAGGACTTCTTCAGCGACAGCTCGGCCAACCGCGCCGACGCGACGATTGCCGCTGACACGAAGGTGCTCACCAGTGCTGCCAACGGATGGTTGATGAAACTATACCCCGACGCGCAGCAATCATACGGAGGTTATAACGTCATCGTACGCTTCAAGGAAGACGGCAGAGCCGAGGTGATGGGCGAATTCCTTGGCGACGTCTTCACTAGCCTCTATTCCGTCACCCAGAGTGCAGGCATCGTCCTGACTTTCGACACCTTCAACGAGGAGTTCCACCTCTTCTCAGACCCGAGCGCCCCGCTCGGCGGTGACGAAGGCGAAGGACTTGGCGGCGACTATGACTTCTCCATCATGAAGGCCACTCCCGAAGAGGTTGTCCTGAAAGGCAAGAATACAGGCAACCGCATCGTGATGACACCCATGCCCAATGACGACTGGGCAGGCTACATGAACAAGATTTTCGAAGTGGAGGAAAACATGCTCTCGAACTTCTATCAGGTGAAAATCAACAACGTAGAGGTTCCCGCCTCCGTCTCCGACCGCACCCTGGTGTTCAGCTATGAGGAGAACGGTGAAGAGGTTGAGAAGCAGGCCTCATACATTGTAACCCCCGAAGGAATCGAGTTCTATGAGCCACTCGAAATCGATGGAGCCACGATGACGGGCTTCAAGAACGGCGCTGAGGGTGCGCTCGAATTCGATGAGTCGGCAGGCAGCGGCCTGAAGCTCGAGAAGGTGAAGATGCCCGAGGTCGATCTGATGACCAACAGCGACTGCTATGTGGCTTATAGCATGCTTGGCGAATACGCCCAGCAATACTGGGCAGCCATGGCCAAGGCTGAGGCTGCCGTCGGCGAAAGCGTCGGCTATGCCTATTTCAGCTACGCTGACGGTTTTTACACATTGGAATTCTATAGTTCTGGCTACAGAGGACACTTCTACTTCGAACTGACCCCAATCAGCGACAACGAGGTAACTCTTAAACTTATCAGCTACGACGGAAACGGACAGTGGTACTATAAGAACGCTGGTTGGAACTACGCCGTCGCACCTTTCATGGGCACGTTCAAACTGTCCTCTGACAACGAATACTGCCCGTCGGTGCTTATTCTGCAAGACGTAGAAAATCCTGCTAACACCATTACGTTGTCATTGTCAACAGTATATTATCCGTTCAACAAATAAGGTATTACATACTATACAGGATTAGATTTGCAGAGCCGCAGCGCATCAGTCGTTGCGGCTCTGTTTATATCTGAAAAAAACTAAAAACATTTGGTGGTTCACTTCTTTTGTCGTACCTTTGCATTGCGGAAATTCCGTAACGGGAATCCCGTAACGGGAATCCCGTAATGAAATACTGAATAAAAGACACTGGCGTATGGCAAAGAAAAACGGCGAAACACTTCAAAACCCCTTTATCTATCAGGGTTTTGTAAGTCCAAAGTATTTCTGCGACCGCATTGTGGAGACAGAAGAATTGATAGCAAACCTGCAAAACGGACGTAATACAGTACTCATTTCTCCCCGCAGAATTGGTAAAACAGGACTTATTAAGAATGCTTTTTGGCAGCTAAAAAGCAAGGAGAAGGATGCCGTTTGCATCTATATCGACATTTTTGCAACCAAAAACCAGCATGATTTCGTACAACTATTGGGCAACGCCATTGCACAAGACGTACTTTCGCGTGAGCAGAAAGCCTTGAAGCGGCTTCTGGAGTTCTTCGGCTCGTGGCGCCCCGTGTTCAGTGCCGACCCCATGACTGGCCTCCCCACGGTGTCAGTTAGTATCGAGCCGTCACAGTCGGCCATGAGTCTCAAGACCATTTTCGACTATCTGAGGACAAGCGGCCGTCAGATATACATTGCCATCGACGAATTCCAGCAAATAACCAAGTATCCTGAGAAGGGTATCGAGGCACTGCTGCGCTCCCATATCCAGTTCGTGCCCAACGCCCACTTCGTATTCTCTGGCAGCAAGCGTCATCTGATGGCTCAGATATTCAGTTCCGCCGACCGCCCTTTCTATCAGAGTACGGTGTCAATGGGACTGGAGCCCCTGCACGAGGAAATCTACTATGACTTTGCCCGCCGCTTCTTCGAGGCAAAGAAAGGCAGCCTCAGCAAAGACGTGTTCCACGTCATGTATCAGCGGCTCAACGGTATTACCCGAAGCATGCAGCTCGTTCTGAACCGGCTCTACGAGACGGAGAAAAACATCAGGAGCGAAGCACAGCTGCGTGAAGCCATAGCCCATATCGTCAGCCGCTACACCGTACAGTATGAAGAACTGGTGACATTCCTTACCGACAATCAGCTTTCAGTGCTCAAGGCCATTGCCAAGGAGAACTTCGTGGAAAGCCCGATGGGCAGCGAGTTTATCAGGAAGTACGACCTGCCAAGTTCCAGCAGCGTCAAGACAGCTCTTGACGTGCTGACCGACAAGGATCTCGTCAGCCGCACCCCCAAGGGCTACGCCGTCTACGACCACTTTCTGGAGCTATGGCTCAAGCGGCTTTGCTGACAGGTCATCATCAACAGCGTAGGTAAGGTAAAGACAGAAAAAGACACTGGCGTATGACCATAAATCAAACATTACGGCATGGGAAACGCTTGCTTGTGGGCTTCAGCAAGTTTTTTCAATCGCTTTATTTCTTTGTCTGATATGGTACTATACTCAGACTTGTCGTAAATGGATAGGAGCAGTAGTTCTCCTTCACAACTGACGGTAATGACGTCTGCAGTATAAGTTATGACCCTTGCTCCACCACTTTTGCCTTTCCCCTTCGAAGTGATTGCCATTCTAACCTTCCTGATGCCATCGCCTAAATCCGCACCTGCCATTGGATTCTTCCGAAGCATTTCAAGCAACGACTTGTAATCCTCTCGAAATGACGCATAGTGCTTTGAAAGACGTTTTGCCTGACGGTCAAAAACCTCGATAGTGCTGATTTCAAAGCTCATAAAGCAACTCCTCTGCCTTTCGTGTCTTGCGCTTACCTGCTTTCACCTCCTCAAGTTGGCAAAAGGCTTCGGTTAGACCCTGGCGAATCTCATCGTCATTTGTAACCGTCTCTGCTGTAGCGTCAATAAGCTTCTTTGCCAGCCATTTTCGGTTACTTGACGTCATTGACAATCCCTGCAAGTAGTTCCACAGGTTGTTCATCGATACTGTATTCATTTTATCTGGTTTTTGTTTTGCCGACAAAGTTAAGCAATAGTTTCCAAATGACCAAACTTTTTAGCAGAAAAAGCCGCTCCGAGCAACAGGAAAAAAATCGGCGGCACCGCCCGTTTGGGTGATGCCGCCGAAAGCATGTCAGCCTTACGAAAGGTTACTCTTTGAAGCCAGTGTAGCGCTGGCCCGAAATACGGTAGACAAGTTCATTTTTGTCATCACCGAACTGGATGTCGAAGACAATGCTGTCGTTAGGCATACCGTGCAGGCTCTTTGCTGCGCCCTCCAGGATCTTACCGTTGGTAACAACAGCCTTGCCAGTACCGGCAGCGTCATAATCGACAGCCTCGTTCGAGAAAGTACGAGCCTCATAATTGATGTTGGTCTTGAACTTGAACTGCCAGAAGTGATTGACGTCATCCAGCCACATCTGTGTCGAACTGTTATCGGCGGTGTTGTAGGTGCGAATCTCTATGACCCCCAACCCATAGGGATCCTTATAGAAGGCGCCATCGCTGTTAAAAGCGTCAACGGTGACCTCCCAACGTCCGGCCATCTTCTCTACATTTGTTCCACCAGGCTCCTCATCTGTCTCCACGTCACAACTGACAAAGCCAAACGAGAGGGCGATGGTCATCAATGCAAATGAAATATACTTTTTCATAATACTACTCTTTTTATTATAATGTTAAAATTACATTGAAGTCCATATCAGCGTAAACCACGGTATAAGAGAGCGTGTTAGTAGCAGGGTCGAACTTGCCATTCTTGAATTCATCGTAGCCATCACCCCAGCCGACGACCTTACCACCGCCTACCAAGTCGACGGTGTTGTCAGCATTCACCTGCAGATAGCCCTTCATAGAGTAGTTCGAACCATATCCTGCACGCTGCTCATAGTAGCCGCCCAGCAGGTCCTCAACCCAGTACTTGCCATTGCCGTCAGTAAGCAAGTCGATGTTTAAGCCCGACCAGGCCACCTGAGCCTTGGGGGAGCCATCGTCATTATAAGTCTGGCGGAAAGTGCCGTTGGCGACAGCACTGACCACCGGAGTACCGACATACACATAACGGTAGGCTTGCGAAGCAAAGCCATCCTCGTTGACGGCACTGTAGGTAACGGTGTAAGGACCGATGTTCTTCGTGTCAACAGGATTATTGGTAACAATCTTGCTCGTTAAATCCTGACCGTTAGCCTCGGCTTTACAGCCAGCATCGTTGTAAGTGGAGTTAGCATCTATATACACCACCTCGTCGCCATTGACGGTCAGATTGATGTAATAGGTCACTTTTGTATCTGTATGATCCTCATCCTTGCTGCACGAGGTCAGTGTCATGGCAGACAGGCAAAGGGCTAAACCATAGAAAAATATCTTTTTCATACCTAATTATCTTTTATCGTTTGTTATTTTACATCCCAGAACACCTTGTCAGTAATCTGACGGGCCTTTTCAGGAGTGTTCACATTGTATTTACGCGAATCACTGGAGTAAGGCATACTCAGGGCAATACCGTTGCCGCCCTTCTTGTTGACGGCGGGAACGATGAGGTCACCAGGTGTGTACACGAGAGGATTAGCCTTGATTTGTGCAGCAGAGCTGGGCGACAAGGCGGGAATGTCGGTACGGCGAATCTCCGACCAAGCCTCCATGTGGTCGTGCATAAAGAGGGCTACCCACTTCTGCATATAGATGAGGTTCAGCTTGCTGGCAGCGGCGTCCCAGCTTCCGGCGGCAGCGAGGAAGGTGTCGGCACCGTCCGTTCCGCGCAGTGCGAAGTCGGCAGCGACGCCAGCCTCGTAGGCAGCCTTGGCGGCGGCGGCATTGTTGTTGAAGCGCATCTGAACCTCTGCAATGAGGAACTGCAGCTCACTCTGGGTGAACAGGTAGATAGGTGTGTCGTGGAACACATCATAGTTGATGGTGCTGACGTCCTTGTTCTTGTAGGAGGTACCTACGATGGCAGGCTCCTGCTTCGAGCCGGGGAACTGGCCTACATACGTACCGTCGCTCTCGCGAGCCTTGATGGCATAGCTGAGGCGCGGGTCGCCCGTGTTCTGCATATAGCTCACGATAGGATAAGCAGCACAATGGTTGTTGGTCAGGCGGAACACCGACTGATACCACGGGTTGTACTGGCCTTCCTGGTCAGAGAACACGTTCCAGGCCACATCGCCGGTAAAGAAGTTGCCTGCTGTCACCAGGGCGGTAGCCTTTGACTGGTAGTTGGTCTGGCCGCCGTCAATCAGACGGAGGTACATACGCAGACGGAGTGCATTGGCATAGCCCTTCCACTGGTCCATGTTCTTCTTCAGCAAGGGGTCGGTCATGTTCATCACGTCACCGTTGAGCGCTGCCTCGGCATCGTCAAGCTCTTTCAGGACGCCCTCGTAAACGGTCTTGCCGTCATCATACTTCGGAGAAGAGTTCGACGGATTGAGAGCCTCGGTGTAGGGCGTCTCGCCCGTGTTGTCGACGAGCAACTGGAAAGCCTGGGTACGCATTACCTGACAGGCAAAGAGATTGGCGGTGTTGGTGGTCTTCGACTTGATGTCCTCGATGTCCATCAGCGCACCGGCATAGAGATTCCTGTAGCAGCGGTTGAAGATGTCCTTCGACTCGTCGATATTCAGTTCGGCCAGGTCGTTGTACTGGTTGGCTTCGGGCATCTGGTCGAAATACTGAGCAAAGAAGCCGCCATAGTTGAACATCTGGTCGCCAGAGGCATCGGCAATAGCACTGATAACAGCGGGGAACTGCAGTTCAGGGCTGATGTCTGACTTGGTGGGGTAGTTCGGGTCCTGGTTGATGTCCAGGTCGCAACTGGCAAACATCATCAAACCCGCAGCAGCTAATAAATATATCTTTTTCATACTGTTGTTCCTTTCCTATTAGAATTTAACTTTCACATTGAAGCCATACTTGCGAGAGCTGGGGTTCGAGCTGTACTCACCGAAGCTGCCCTCCAGGTCATTACCGAACGATGAGGCCTCGGGGTCGATGAACGTGTTGCTCGAAGGAGTCCACATCAGCAGGTTATTGCCGAATACAGAGAGATGGACGCCTGTCAGGAAGGTCTTGGCAAGCCAATTCTTGGGGACATCCCATCCGAAGACGACCTGGCGCAGCTTCACATACGACTTGCTGACAAGCGAGCCAGACCCCATTGCCGTAGCACCATTGTCCCAGTAGTTGTAAAGCGTGGTACCATAGAGGGCAATATCATTCTCAACATACTCAGGTGCATCAGCCGTACCGACATTCTTCACAGAGTTGGGAACGACGAACGGGTTACGGTCGTTGTAGGCCGTCTGCATGGCGTTACCCGTGAAGTAGGTGATGTCGTGAGTACGCGAGAACATCAGGCCACCCTGACGGATATCGAAGTCGAACGACAGCGTGAAGTCCTTGTAGCGCAGCGAGCTGCCGATACCCATCATATAGTCGTAGTTGATAGTACCGATCTTCACCATCTCGTCGGTGTTCTGCGGCAGACCGTTCTTGTCGACGATGATGCGGCCCTTGTCGTCGGTCTTGGCAACGTAAGCCTCGAAGACACCCATCTCCTCGCCCTCGATGGCGAAGAGACCGGTACCGCCGCTGAATCCGTAGATGGAAGCGCGGCCGTTCATCTCCTCAGGCAGCTTGATCACCTTGTTGTTGTTCTTGGTGTAGTTCCACGTCAGGCTCCATTCAAAGTCCTTGGTGCGGACAGGAACGACTGTTGCCAACAGCTCGACGCCACGGTTGCGGATCTTACCGAGGTTCACGTTCTGGGCTGTATAGCCGGAAGCGGGGTCGACGCTCAGCTGGGTAATCTGCTTGTCCGAGTTACGGTTGTAGTAGGTAGCGTCCAAGGAGATGCGGTTGTCAAGGAATGCCAACTGAACACCGAACTCCGTCTCGGTGGTCATCTCAGGACTCAACGTGTTGCTGCCCAACACATTACCGACGGTATAGGCATTGGTTCCGGTCTTCGAGAAGGGGAACTTGCTGTCTGCCCAGCCAGAGGAGTTGAAGTTACCCTGGGTATAGTAGGGGTCGGTCATGTAGACATCGGCATCGTTACCGGTCTTACCCCAGGCCACGCGCAGCTTACCGAACGACAGCCAGGGGGTCTTCTCCTTCAACAGCTCAGAGAAAATCCAGCTGGCAGTCACACCGGGATAGAAGAACGAACGGTTGTCCTTCGGCAGGGTCGACGACCAGTCGTTACGGGCGGTAAGCGTCAGGTAGAGCATGTTCCGCCAGGCCACTTCGGCCTGTCCGTACACGCCATAGTAGCGACGCTTCCACTGGTACTCCCTGACAGTAGGAATCTCAGCCGAGTTCGTAATATTGAAATAGGTGGGAATGGTCAGGTTCGTATTCTTCGTGTCCATATACGACAGACGGCGCTCGTTGCCGTTGAAACCGCCGACGGCATTGATGTTGAAGTCGTTGACAGGCATGTTGAAAGTCAGCATGATGTCCTGGTCAATCTCACGACGACGTGTGGTACGGCGCTCCGTGCTACCGGTCTGCGACTTCAGTTCCGACTCGTAGTTAGGCGTGTCGGGGAAGAGTGCAGCATAGTTGGGAACACCCTGATGGTGGTGGGCCGTCGACGTGTCAAGGCCGATACGATAGGTGAACTTGAACCACTTCAGGAAGTCATAGTCCAACTGGAACTTGCCATAGAAGCGCTCACTCTCGTTCTCGTTCAGGTGGTTCTTCAGAATATAGTAGGGGTTCATCACGCTGTAAGGTGTGTAATAGTAACCCGGCGTGTTGAAGGGGTTGTCAAGGTCCTCCAGCTCGACGATGGCAATGTCGCGGGGAGTCTGCATAATGGAGTTATACATGTTCTCGAAGCCCTGACCGGTCTGGACGAAATTGTTCTTCTGATAAGCATAGTTCATCGAAGAGCTGAAAGTCAGGTTGTTGACCTTATGCGAGCCACGGGCCGAGAAGGTGTACTTCTTGTAGCTGTCGGCGTTCGTGGGGATGATACCGTCGTCGCTGATCTGGGAGAACGACACGAAATAGTCGCTCTTCTCAGTGGCACCGTTGAACGACAGGCTGTTCGAGTAGCGGAAACCGGTATCGAAGAAGTCCTTCATGTTGTCCTCGATGGCGCGGTATGACTTGATTTGCTGCGAGTTGTTGTAGACAGTACCGTACTTCAGCGTAGAGCCGTCGAACTTCGGACCCCACGAGCCGTTCTCGTCGTCGGTCTTGTCGCCGTTCCAGCCCATACCGAAGTCGTTCTGCATCTGCGGCAGGCGCATCACGCTCTCCCACTGCAGACCGCCGTTATACTCAATACCCAGGCCCTTCTCATGCTGCTTACCGCTCTTGGTGGTAATCAGGATGACACCGTTGGCGGCACGCGAACCGTACAGGGCGGTAGCGGCGGCGCCTTTCAGGATGGTCATGTTCTCAACGTCGTCAGGGTTCACGGCGTTGGCACCGTTACCGAAGTCGTAGCCGCTGTTCAGACCGTCGGTGCTGTAGACAGCCGAGTTGTTCATAGGCACACCGTCGATGACATACAAAGGCTGGTTGGTACCGCCAAGCGAACTGATACCACGGATGATGACAGAATTCGAAGAACCGGGGTCGCCAGCAGCAGAGCTGATCTGCACACCGGCAACCTTACCCTGCAGACTCGACATGATGTCGGCGGTGCGAGCGGCGGCTATCTCGTCGCCATTGACAGCCGTGGCCGAGTAACCTAAGGCCTTCGCAGAGCGCTTGATGCCCATGGCCGTCACCACAATCTCGTCCAGGTTGGTGTCACCCGAGCGCAGCACAATGCGCATCTGCGGACGAGCGCTCACCTCCAGCGTCTCCATACCTACGTAGGTGAAGCGGAGCTGAGACTTTCCTTCAGGAACGGTCAGCGAGAACCGACCGTCAGCACCTGTCACGGTTCCAACGTTTGTACCAACAACGAGGACCGACACGCCTACTACCGGCTCATTGTCCTCCTGAGATACTACGACACCCGTAACCTTCGTCTGGGCCAGCATCGTTCCCAAGCTTAGGAAGAGGCAGGCCAAAAACACAGTTAGTCTTTTTTTCATAATCTCTCTCGTTTTTTTGTTTGTTTATAAATAGAATAATTGTAGCTCATACACATTATCTTCTTCACACGACTCGCACAGCAAGACCCGTGTGCTTACACTTTTCATGGTGCAAAAATAAAACAAATTTTTCAGAAATTATCAAAATATGTAGGTTTTTTTACAAAAAACTGCATTTTGGCAACAAAAACACTGCTAATTCGCACATTTTGCGCATTTTTTACAGCCTCAATCTACTGTCCGACTTTCTACGTGAATTAAAAACTAGATATAAGAAGATAAAGGAAGATATAAGAAGATAAAG
>CAMHIS010000047.1 GCA_946185285.1 uncultured Prevotellaceae bacterium | reverse complement strand
ACACATTTTTTTCCAGATTGCAAAATGTCAAAGAGCGATATAGTGTTAAACTAACATAATATATTAATCGGTCGGACTATCCGACTTTTTAAAGTAGATTCATATAATAATTGTCAATCGCAGGAAACAACCAACACTTCCGACACTTCCTACACCTGATGAACTCGTCTTAGGTGTTAGAAGTGTCGGAAGTGTCGGATAAAAAGTGCGAATGGCAACTATAATAGCAAAAGTGGCCGGAATAATCGGCAAAAACGTGCTCTCTGCCAACCTTTGGAGGCGGGAACCGACACCTGAACCGACACTTTGGCAAAAGGCACCGGGTTTTGCCCAAAAGGCGGCGGGTTACGAGCAAAAGGCGCCGGGTTTTGGGCAAAACCCACCGCCTTTTTTCGATTTTCCAAGATTCTCTTGGTGGATTGCAGGAAAAGTCTTACCTTTGCAGAATCATTAACAGAACCAAAGAACAAACTACAATGAACAAGAAACTACTGCTTACAGCACTTTTCGCTTTTCACTTCTCACTCTTCACTTCCCACGCCCAGGGCTTCGACAACCTGCCCGACCCGATAGAGGACGTGAACAAGGTGGTCGACAACACGCCCGACTCGATAGCCAAGGCCCTGATGTCACGCCCCAAGCCCGGCTCGACCCGCCAGGGCAGCAACCCCGTGATGTTCCTCGTCGGCAACTCGACGATGCGCAACGGCACCCTGGGCAACGGCAACAACGGACAGTGGGGCTGGGGCTACTACTTCCCCAAGTACTTCGACGCCAAGAAGATCAGCGTCGAGAACCAGGCCCTCGGCGGCATGTCCACCCGCACGTTCTACACCGACCTGTGGCCCGCCATCCGTCAGGCTCTGAAGCCCGGCGACTGGGTCATCGTCTCGATAGGCCATAACGACAACGGCGAGTTCTTCGACCAGCGGCGGGCGCGCGCCGTCATCCCCGGCGTCGACATGGACACCTGCTACGTCGGCTTCAACCAGCGCACGCAGCGGCAGGACACCGTCTACAGCTACGGCAGCTACCTGCGCCGCTACATCAGCGAAATCAGGGACAAGGGTGCCAACCCCATCCTGATGTCGCTGACGCCCCGCGACGCCTACGACGAGCGGACGGGCAAGATTGTGCGCAAGCCGCAGACGGAGTGGGCGGCTTACATCGCCGCCGTGGAGGGCGTGCCCTTCGTCGACCTGAACGAGCGTAGCGGCGCGAAGCTCGACTCCTACAGCCCGTGGAAGGAGAAGTACCACTTCTTGGGCGACAAGATACACACCTCGAAGTTCGGGGCTGAGATGAACGCCCGCTCGGCTGCCGAGGGACTCTGGGAGAGCCATGCCCCGCAGCTCAGGCCGCTGCAGCAGATGATGCAGAACGTGCCGCTGGCCGTGAAGCCTGTGAAGCGAGAGAAGGGGAAGCCCGTGGTGTTCTTCACCGGCGACTCCACCGTGAAGAATGCCGACAAGGAGGACGACGGCATGTGGGGCTGGGCCTCGCAGGCGCAGACCGTCTTCGACGAGTCGAAGATCACGCTCTTCAACGCGGCCCGTGCCGGCCGCTCCACGCGCAGCTTCCTGCGCGAAGGACTGTGGGACGAGGTCTACAACTCGCTGCAGCCCGGCGACTTCGTCACCATACAGTTCGGCCATAACGACATCTGCCCCATCACCGACCAGAAGGCGCGCGGCGTCATCCCCGGCAGTCAGGATACGCTCCACGTCTATAAGATGGACAACGGCACCTACGAGGTGGTCTACTCCTTCGGCTGGTATCTGAAGAAGTTCATCGACGACGTGCGCGAGAAGGGCGCCACGCCCATCCTCGTCTCGCTGACGCCGCGCAACGAGTGGCCCGGTGGACGGGTGGAGCGCCGCGACGGGTCGTATGGCAAGTGGTACCGCGAGGTAGTGGCTGAGACGGGCGTGGAGTTCGTCGACCTGCACAACATCAGCGCCGACTTCCTCGACAAGAAGTTTGCCGTGAAGCAGCTGCCGCAGGACAAGGAGAAGGCCAAGGCCAAGATTGCCGAGCTGAAGGAGAAGGCCGGAGCCAAGTACTTCAAGCAGGACCACACCCACACATCAAAACTGGGCGCCCAGATGAACGCCCAGTCGTTTGCCAAGGGACTCCGCCAGAACAAGAGCGAACTGGCGAAGTACCTGAAGAAGTGAAGAGTGAGGAGGAGATTACTTCTTCTCCTTCTCTCCCTTTTCGCTTTTCGCTTCTCCGCTTTTTTCTTCCTTCACCTCGGTGGCCTTGTAGCCGAACTTGCCGAAGGCGTTGATGAGCGTCTCGGGCTTCGTCTTGTCAGCATCGTAGGTGATGGTGACACGCTGAGCGTCGATGTTGCACTCGATGGTCTTCACGCCTTTCTCGAAGCGGAGGTTACCCTTGATCTTTGTCTCGCAGCCGTCGCAGTGCATCTGCGGCTGAGTGGTTACTACCAGTGTCTTGACGACTTTTGCCTGTGTGCCCAGTGCCATCAGCATCAGGGCGAATGTTACGAATGACTTTTTCATAATTCTTTTTTATGCTCCCTAAGTTAGGGGGATGGGGGTCTGAACAAGCGTTCTTTGCCCCGTTTAGTTAATAATGTAATTCCTTTTAAAGAGTCTTTTTCAGACCCCCAACCCCCTAACTTAGGGGGCTCGTTATCAGAGACGCTTCCCGAAGTTCAGGCGGATGCCAGCATAGAACATACGGCCGTGAACGGGACCCCACACCATCGTCGGGTCGAACTCACTGCTCCAGGGGTCAGAGGCGTTGATGATGGGGTTGTCCTGGCGGTAGCCCGTCAGGTTCTCGCCGCCCACGTAGACAGAGAAGTGGCGGAACCAGCGCGTCACCTGAGCGTTCAGCTGTCCGTAGGCGGGGAAGCGCTTGTCCCAGCTGAGCGTGCCGTCGGCCTTCGTGTAGGGGTCTGGCATACGTCCGCCGCCGTTCAGCTGGAAGGTGGCGTCGAACTGCCACAGGCCGAGCGGCGTCTTGTAGCTGGCCGTCAGCAGCCCCTTGTACTTGCTCTGCAGCGGTTTCTCGCGCAGCTCGCCGCCGTAGGTGGTGCGCACGTCGTTCAGACGGTAGGCCGCCGTCAGCTCCAGTCCGTTGACAATGGGGTAGGAGGCGTCTATCTGGAACGTGTGCGAGTAAGAGCGGCCGTCGAGATTGGTGAGACGGATCAACTGCGGATTGCTGTCGTAGTCGATGACCATCTGCCGGCTGAAGTGCGTGTAGTAGTACTCGCCGTTGACCTTCAGCAGCTTGTCGGCGATGGGGATGCTCACCGACGTCGAGATGCCGTAGTTCCAGGCGCGCTCCTGCTCCAGGTCGTCGACCACCAGTTGCCGCCCGCTGGCAAGCAGGAAGTTGTTCTCGGCCAGCGCGAAGGGCGTGCGGTAGCCCTTGCCTGCCGAGATGCGGACGGTGAAGTAGTTCGAGGGAGCGTACTTTACGTGCAGGCGGGGCGTGACGAACGTGCCGTAGTGTGAGCTGTGGTCAGCCCGCAGACCAGCCATCGCCACCAATTTGTCTTCGATGTTCAGCGTGTACTGCAGGTAGGCGCCGGGCGTAGTCTCCCTCCACTTCGCCTGCTCTTCACTTTTCACTCCTATCTTTTCACTTAAATAGTCGTGGTTCAGCGAAAGGCCGGCCGAGAGGTTGTGCAGCTTGGTGAGGTTCGTCTCGTACATCAGCTGCAGGTAGCCGTTCTTCTCGTCGACGTCGTAGGCCTTCAGCCCGTACTCGGCGTCGAGGTCATGGAGTGAGCCGCTGGCCATCAGCGCGATGTTCGTGCCGTGGTCGGCGTCGAGGATGAAGGCGTGCTTCATGTAAGCCTCGTATCGGCGGGTCTCAATACCTATCTTAAAAGGATTGTGGACGTTGGGCGCCGTGTGGTGGTTCTGGCCACCGTCGCGCTGCTCGTCGAGCACGCCGATGCCGCCGTGGAAGACGTAGACCGGACCGAGGTAGTCCCAGCGGTTCTGCAGGTGTATCTGCCGCACGTTAGGCTGGTCGAGGAATCCGTCGTCGTTGTCGTCATGGTGCCCCCAGTCGTTCTCGTAGTGCCCCAGTATCTCGGTGTTCACCTGTCCCAAGTGGATGTTGCCGTCGGCATTGGCCTCCAATTTGCTCTTCGTGTTGCCGTAGAGGTTGACGGTGACGCCCTCGTCGTCCTCGGGCTTCAGGTATTCCACGTTGATCTGGCCGGTGATCGACTCATAGCCGTTGCGCACGGAGGAGGCACCCTTTGATACCATGATGCTCTTCATCCAGGGGCCGGGCGTGTAGCCCAATGAGTAGGGAGCCGAGGCGCCGCGGAAGTTGGGCAGGTTCTCGGTGAGCATCTGCACGTAGGTGCCCGAGAGTCCCAACAGCTTGATTTGCTTGGCTCCCGTGGCGGCGTCGCTGTAGTTCACGTCGACCGACGGGTTGGTGGTGAAGCTCTCGCCGAGGTTGCAGCAGGCCGCCTTCAGCAGTTCGTTGCTCGTGATGAGGGTGGCGTTGTCGACGTTGCGCAGTTTGATGGTGCTCGAGCGGCGTTTCACCACCTGCACCTCTTTCAGTGTCTGGTCGTCGAGGGTGGCCACGCTGTCGTTCTGCGCCAGCACGCTGACGTGCGATGCGGAACAAACGGCAAGCACTGCGACCAGTTTCTTACTAAAACTATTGTTCATTGATATGGTTTGTTCTTATTCATTTGTTGACTTACGCTTGTTGGCGGCAGGAAACACTCATCCTGCCCACTCTTTAATGGAAAGAATCGGCGCAGGGAATCAAATGATAAGAACACGGATGTGTGCCAGATAAGCCCGTGGGGGAATCGGCACTTTGTCAGGACAGAATACGTCCTGTGGAAGCACGGCACCTTCGGCCGTTGGGGGAACAAGGTCCCAGAACGTGAATAAAAGCGGTTGGACGGCGACGAAGTCCTGATGGAACACTGGAGCCTCGACCGATGCCGACAGGTGCTTGACGCTATACTCCATACACTGACGGTGCCCAATCCCGGCACAGTCAGTATCGGCGCATTTGTCGCCCATCGGCATCATAGCCTTGACCCTGCCGGCCATCTCAGTCGTGCTGACAATGAAGTTGCGGCCCGAATGCATACAATGCGCAAAGGTCACTCCCACCGTCAGTTGTATCACCAACAGCGCGAGCAGCAGGGCCGTCATTGATGTGCATATTTTCCTCGTCTTCATCGTCAGTAGCGCTTTTCGGGTGCAAAGGTAAGAAAAAAAACTGGAATTCTTTGGCGTTCTCCAGAATATTTTTTATCTTTGCACGAAAAAAGAGGATGATTGACCGCGCGACAGTAGACAAAATCATCGACGCGGCGCAGATTGTCGACGTTGTCAGTGAGTTCGTGACGCTCCGCAAGAGCGGCGTGAACTACAAGGGTCTGTGTCCGTTCCACGATGACCGCAACCCGTCGTTCATGGTGTCGCCGGCCAAAAACATCTGCCACTGCTTCGTCTGCGGCAAGGGTGGTACGCCAGCGGGCTTCCTAATGGAGCACGAGCAGATAACCTACCCCGAGGCGCTGCGCTGGCTGGCCAAGAAGTATAACATCGAGATTGTAGAGAAGGAGCTGACCGACGAGGAGCGGCAGCAACAGAACGAGCGCGAGTCGATGTTCATCGTCAACGAGTGGGCGAAGGACTGGTTCCACAGCGTGCTGAAGAACGACCCCGACGGCATAGCCATCGGCAAGCAGTACTTCCGCAGCCGAGGCATCCGCGACGACATTATCGAGAAGTTCCAGCTGGGCTACTCGCCGCAGAAGCGCGACGCTCTCTACACAGCAGCGATAGCCAAGGGCTACAAGAAGGAGTTCCTCGTGAAGACAGGTCTCTGCTTGGAGAATGAGCGGGGTGGGTACGACCGCTACTCGGGCCGGGCCATCTTCCCTTGGCTGAACGTCTCGGGCAAGGTGGTGGCCTTTGGCGGCCGCGTGCTCGATTCGCGGACAAAGGGCGTGGCGCAGAAGTACGTCAACTCACCCGACTCCGACATCTACCATAAGGAGCGCGAGCTCTACGGCATATTCCAGGCCAAGAAGGCCATTGTGAAGGAGGACCGCGTCTTCATGGTCGAGGGCTATACCGACGTCATCGCCATGCACCAGGCAGGCATCGAGAACGTGGTGGCCAACTCGGGCACCGCCCTCAGCATCTACCAGATCAAGATGCTGCGGCGGTTTACCAACAACATCACGCTGCTCTACGACGGCGACGAGGCGGGCATCCACGCCGCCATGCGCGGCACCGACATGCTGCTGCAGGAGGGCATGAACGTGAAGGTGCTGCTGCTGCCCGACGGCGACGATCCCGACTCCTTTGCACGCAAGCACTCCACCGACGAGCTGAAGCGCTATATCGAAGAGAACCAGCAGGACTTCATCGGCTTCAAGACGCACCTCACCGTTGAGGGCGTCAGCGACCCCGTGAAGCGCTCCGAGGCCATCAGTGGCATTGTCAAGAGCATATCGGTCATTCCCGACGCCATTCTCCGCTCCACCTACCTCAGCGACCTGGCCTCGCGCCTCGGACTGAAGGAGCAGACGCTGATCTCGTCGATGAATAAATTTATCAGGGATAGTAAGCCCACCCCTAACCCCTCCCCAAAGGAGGGGAACGAGGATGCCACTTCCCCTGAGAATCCACAGCAGAGTCCCCAGACTACTCTTCCTTCGGGAGGGACAGGAAGTGCGTCTATCGAACACCTCCTCATGCGCGAGGTCGTCCGCCACGGCGAGGAGATTATCTACGCCGACGTGGAAATGGACGATGGCAGCACCACCAACTTCAACGTGGCGCAGTACATCGCCTACGACCTGGGACAAGATGGGCTTACCTTCTCGAATCCGCTCTACAACCAGATGCTGGCTGAGGCCGTGGCCCACAGCGGCGACGAGGGTTTCAAGGCCGAGAGCTACTTCATGAACCACCCCGACATCGAGGTAAGTCAGACAGCAGCCCGGCTGGCCGTCGACCGCCACCAACTCGGCGGACGTTTCGTGCTGAAACCCCGCGAGGGTTCACTGCGTCAGCGTATCGTCCATTTGATTATGGACTTCCGTATGGACATCGTCGGCCAGCGGCTGAAGGAAATCCAGATGGCCATGCGCCAGGCCACTGGCGACATGGAGCGCATCATGCAACTGATGGAGGAATACAAGGATACCCAGCAGCTACGCGACCTCCTTGCCCGCCGTCTCGGCAGCGACGTGATGAAGTAAGAAGTAAGAAGTAAGAGGTAAGAGGTGAGAGGTGAGAGGAGGTAATTATAAATCGTAAATCGAAAATAGTAAATCTTAAATAGAATATCGGTGTATTACGTTCAGAAGAAAATAGAGATTTCGGCCTGCCACAGGCTCGACCTCGACTACGAGAGCAAGTGTACGCGCGTACACGGCCACAACTGGATCATCGTCGTCTACTGCCGCTCCGAGCAGCTCGACCGCAACGGCATGGTCATCGACTTCAGCGAAATCAAGCGGCTCGTCAAGAAACCGCTCGACCACCAGGTGCTCAACGACGTGCTGCCCTTCAACCCCACGGCCGAGAACCTCGCCCGCTGGGTGGTGGAGCGCGTGCCCTACTGCTATAAGGCTATGGTGCAAGAGTGTGAGGGGAACATCGCCTGGTATGAGAAGGATTAACGACATCTTCTACTCGCTGCAGGGTGAGGGTCACAACACGGGACGGGCGGCGGTGTTCGTCCGCTTTGCGGGCTGCAACCTGCGTTGTCCGTTCTGCGACACGGAGTTCGACACGTTCCGCGAGATGACCGACGACGAGATTGTGGCGGAAATAGCACAATATCCCGCCCGCTTCGTGGTGCTCACTGGCGGTGAACCGACGTTGCAGGTGGACGAGGCTTTCATCGACCTACTCCACCAGCACGGCTTCGAGGTGGCAATGGAGAGCAACGGCACGCGCCCTGCCCCCCAGAACCTCGACTGGCTGACGGTGTCGCCAAAGACCCGTGAAGGGTGGCTGGTGAAGGGTAAAAGGAGAGTACCTGATGAGCTGAAAGTCATCTTCGACGAGAACACCGACCCTGAAACATACCTCCCTTTACCCTTCACCCTTCACCCTTCACCACACCTTTACCTCCAGCCCTGCGACACGGGCGACGCGGAGCATAACACGCGTATCATACAACAATGTATAGACTATATCAAGGAGCATCCGCAGTGGCGGCTGTCGCTGCAAACCCATAAGCTTGCCAACTTCAAGTGACGATGCACGAACTGAACATCATACTGGCTATCATCTACTACATCATCGTCGTACTGACAGTGACCCACGTTGTGATGGACAACCGCCAGCCCGCCAAGACGATGGCATGGACACTGGTGATTTGGTTCGTACCTGTGGCCGGCATCATCCTCTATCTGTTCTTCGGCAGGAACACCCGCAAGGAACGGCTCGTCAACCAGCGACAGCTCGACGAACTGTCGAAGCGGTCGATGCTGGGATTCGTGGAGCAGCAGAACCTGCGGTTGCCCGAGGAGCACAAACCCGTCATCGACCTGTTTGCAGGCCAGAGCCTGTCACTGCCTTTCCAGACCGACGAGGTGGAGGTCTATACCGACGGCTACCAGTTCTTTCCTGACCTGATGAGAACCATCGCCCAGGCCAGCAGCCATATCCACATCGACATATACATCATGGAGGATGATGCACTGGGGCGCCTCGTGGCCGACGCCCTCATCGCGAAAGCCCGCCAAGGTGTGGAAGTGAGGCTTATCTACGATGACGTAGGCTGCTGGCAGGTGCCCCACCGCTTCTTCGAGCGAATGCGCGAGGAGGGCATCGAAGTGGCTCCGTTCCTGCCCGTGCGCTTCCCCTCGTTCACCAGCAAGGTGAACTACCGTAACCACCGGAAGTTAATGGTTGTCGACGGACGGACAGGCTTCATCGGCGGCATGAACATCGCCCTGCGCTATGTCTCCGACGAATGGCGCGACACAATGGTGCGCGTGACGGGAACAGGTGTCTATGCCATGCAGCGCGCCTTCCTGATCGACTGGTATTTCGTCGACCGCACCCTGCTCAGCGACCGTAAGTACTATCCTCCCATTCCCGGGCTCTGCCCGGCTGCCCGTGGTCTTTCCTCCCCCTCCACCCTCCTCCAGGTCGTCACCAGCAGTCCCGTGGTGCCTTACCCGGAGATTATGCAGGGCTTTGTACGCATCATCATGGGAGCCAAAAAGTATGTGTTCATTGAAACGCCCTACTTTCTGCCTACCGATCCCGTGCTGTTCGCCCTGAAGACGGTAGCCGTAGCGGGCGTCGATGTACGACTGTTGGTACCTAAGAAGAACGATTCGTGGTTTGTCGACTGGGCTGGGCGCAGCTATCTGCGCGAAGCTGAGGAGGCCGGCGTGAAGGTAAGTCTCTATGAAGGCGGGTTCCTCCACTCGAAACTGATGGTGTGCGACGACAGCATCTCGACCTGCGGGTCAACGAACGTGGACTTCCGTTCGTTTGAGAACAACTTCGAGGCCAATGCCTTCTTCTACGGCGGGAAGACGGCCCTGCAGATGAAGCAGGTGTTCCTCGACGACGAAGCCCAGTCGGTACAGTTGTCCTCACTGCCCGAGCGTATGAATCCGAAGTTCATGGTTCGTCTGTTTGAAAGCCTTATCCGGCTGCTGGCCCCGCTGATGTAACGCCTACCTACTAGTGATTAGTGCGTTTCGTTAGCCTGCCTTTGTTGCCAATTGTTGAAAAACCTTAGTTTTAGGTATTGCACGGCCGTCAAAATCATTGTACCTTTGCACCGTCAAAACAACGTAACAAAACAACAAAGGAAAATGAAAAAGATTGTAATGATGATGATGGCCGCACTGTTCGCCATGAACGTGCTGGCAGAGAAAGTTAATTTCAAGGTAGCCAACATGCACTGCCAGAACTGCGCCAACCGCGTAGAGAAGGCACTGAAGGCCAACGAGGCCGTCAGCGAGGTGAAGGTCGACTTGGAGAACCATGCCGTCAGCGTGAGCTACGATGCCGAGAAGACCAACGTCGAGGCTCTGCAGAAGGCCCTGACCGACGCTAAGTTCGAGGCCAAGGTGGCCAAGTCGTGCTGCGAGGGCGGCTGCAAGAAGCACGAAGGCAAGGAAGAGAAGCACGAGTGCGGCGGCAAGGGCTGCGGCAAGCACGAGAAGAAGACCCAGGAGTAACACTTAAATCACTTATAGAATGAAGCAATTCCTTAGAATTGCACTGGCAGCGCTTGTCTGCCCAGTGCTGCTGGCTTCGTGCTCCGACGACGAGGCCGAGAAGAACATCAACGTGACGTTCAACGCCATCCCGAAGGTGGCCGGTGCGCTCGACGTGGCCACGCTGGCCGGAACGCCCGTACAGTTCACCGAAGTACGTAACCAGGACACCCGTTCGTTCCCCCTCGACGCCAATGGCTCGGTGACGGCATCGCTGCCCATGGGCGTCTATAATGTGGCGATTGAGAAGAGCCTGAAGAACGCCCAGAACGAGGACGTCGTCATCTCGCTCCGCATGGAGAATGTGAACGTCAACACCGAAGGCCAGCTCATCGAGGGCTACGTCAACTCGCTGCCCGCCAGTGCCCTGGGCCGCGACTTCATCTTCAGCGAGGTTTTCTTCAACGGCGAGACCAACTCAGGCCGCATGATGCACCCCGACCAGTACATCGTGCTGTTCAACCCCACGGAGGACGTGCTCTATGCCGACGGCGTGAGCATCGGCGTGACGATGCACCTCTCCTGGCAGAACAAGCAGCTGTGGTACGACAGCTACTATCCCACGCAGGTGCCCATCGGCGGCTTCATCACCATTCCCGGTTCGGGCAAGGAGCACGCCGTGAACCCCGGCGAGAAGCTGGTCATAGCCTTCACCGCCATCAACCACTCTGAGGTGGTGAATGGCGAAATAGCCTACGACCACGCCGTCGACCTGAGCGGTGCCGACTTCGAGGTGTACTACGGTCCCGATGCCAACGACGTGGACAACCCCGACGTGCCCAACGTGCTCATCAGCGAGAATGGCGACTCCTACGGCTTCTTCTTCCAGCCCCGTGGCTATGTGTCGCCCGTGATGTTCCGCTTAGAGAATGGCCAGCAGTCGACCATCGATGCCTTCGTCAACAGCCACACTACGCTGTCGAAGACCCACGTAGAGGCCACCGAGACCACTCCCGAGGGTGACATCGACATCCACATCCTGGCCGTTGAGACCGACAACATCATCGACGGCATCCAGACCAGCGATGTGCCTCAGGACGTGAAGACCCGCGTGGTGCCCGAGACCGTGGACCGCGGCAAGTTCCTCGTCAACGGCTGCCACCGCCAGGAACTCTGCATCCGCAAGGAAATCAAGGTGGGCGACAAGACCTTCTACAAGGACACCAACAACAGTGCCGAGGATATGCAGGACGTCAACGAGCGCAAGGCCGCCGGACTCATCCAGACCGCATTCCCCAAGGGCTGGCGCAACAAGTAAACGCTAATGTTCATAGTACTTAGAAAGAAAACTCTCTCTCTGACCCTTCTCCTGCTGTGCATGGCTGCCGCAACCTTCGGGCAGACCTGCACGGTGAGGGGCAAGGTCACAACCGACCACGATGGCGAGGCGGCGAGCTTCGCCATCGTCAGTATTCAGAACCAGGAACTGCGCACGCTGTGCGACATCAACGGGCGCTTCGAGCTGCGCGGCGTCCCCGTCGGCCGTCATACGCTCGAGGTGGAGTGCTTAGGCTATGCCAAGCTGAAGCGCCCGCTGACGCTGACCGCCGACGTAAACCTCTCGCTGCGCCTCGTGAGCAGCAGTTTTGCCCTGCCAGAGTTCGAGGTCATGGCCAAGAAGAGCCGCAAGGGCAAAGTCGTCGTCGACGAGGCCGCCCTGGAGTATATCCAGCCGACGTCGCTGGCTGACGTCATGCTGCTGCTGCCGGGCAGCGTCTACAAGGAGAACAACCTGACGCAGTTCTCGCAGATCAGCAGCCGCCAGGTGGGCAGCGACGCCAACACGTCGCTCGGCGTGGGCATCGTCACCGACGGTGCCCCCCTCACCAACGACGGCATCCGCTCGCAGCTGGTGGGCATCACAGAGGGCAGCGGCAGCTACGACGGCGAGGTGCGCAGCCGGACGGGCATCAACCAGGGGGCCGATATGCGCATGATCTCCACCGACCACATCCAGAGCGTGGAGTTCACACGCGGCATCTCGTCGGCCCGCTACGGTAACCTGTCGAGTGGCATGATAAGCATCTCGTCGAAGCACGGCGTCACCCCGCTGCGCGTCCGGCTGAAGAGCGACCTGAAGAACAAGCTCGTCTATGCCGGCAAGGGCTTCCGTCTTGGCGAGAAGGCCGGTACGCTGCATGTCGGCGCCGACTTCCTACACGCCATCGACGACATCCGCGAGGAGATGGACAAGTTCTCGCGGCTCACCGGTCAGCTCTATTATAATAATAAGGTGAAGCTGGGCACGTACAGCCTGAACCTCGACGGCCGGTTGAGCCAGACCGTCACCGTCAGCAAGATGAAGAAGGACGAGTTGACCTACGAATACGACGAGACCTACAAGGCCGACTACAGCCGCACGGCCCTGATGATGAAGGGCGGGCTGACCCTCGGCAAGACCTGGCTCGACCAGCTGGAGCTGACCCTGCAGGCCGACTACACCCGCGACCGCATCACCCGCCACCGGCTGGTGCTCTCAGGCTCCGGGCCTATGAATATGCCGCTGGCCTACGAGGAGGGCGAGCACGAGGGCATCTACTTGCCGCGCAAGTACTACAGCGACTTCTACATCGACAACCAGCCCCTTAACATCTACGCCCAGCTGAATGCCACCTCGCGCCTGCCCCTGTTCAAGAACACGATGCTCAACCTACAGTATGGCGCCGAATACACCAACGTGAAGAACCACGGCGACGGCGCCGTCATCGAGGACGAGACGCGCCCTCCCTTCCCCTACGACAACAGCTATATGCGCCCACGCCCCAACTGGGCCATACCGGCCTTAGGCAACGGTGCCGCCTACGCCCAGGCCGACTTCATCTACGACGACAGCCGGCAGCACATCGTGCAGCTCTCCGTCGGCGGGCGTGCCTCTATGCTACTGAACCTGCCCACGGACTACTACCTGCACAACCACGTGCTGGCCGACCCGCGCATCAACCTCTCCTATACCGTAGGCAAGACGCTGCGGAACACCTTCCGCATCGGCTTCGGCACCGAGAGCAAGACACCCACGCTCGACTACCTCTACCCCGAGAAGCTCTACAAGGACTTCTATATGCTCAATGCCTATACCAACGACCCGCAGTACCGCCACCTCATCACCTACACCAACATCTACGACGTGGCCAACCGCGACCTGCGAGCCAACAAGAACCGCAAGATGGAGGCGGGCTGGGATCTCGACTACCACGGGCTGAGTCTCTCGCTGACCGCCTTCTACGAGCAGTCGGACCAGGGCTTCGAGTACTTCACCGAGTACTATCCGCTGACCTACGACCTCTACACCACACTGCGCCCCGGCGTCAGCATCGACGGGCGCACACCACAGAAGAGCGACTACATGAAGGAGTCGTACACCATCTTCACCACGTCGCAGCAGGTACGCAACTCCAGCAAGGTGACCAAGCGTGGCCTTGAGTACCGCCTCATACTGCCAAAAATAAAACCCCTGCTGACCACGGTCGAGGTGAACGGCGCCTACTACCAGACCGACTACGCCTCGTCGCTGCCGCTCTACTACTATCCCGCCGTGAAGATTGGCGGGCGCGAGTACCCCTACGTCTGCATCTACGACAACGGTGCCCGCAACCAGTACAGGCGGCTCAACTCCAACATCTGGCTCAACACGCACATCCCCCGGTTCAGGCTCTTCCTGACGAACTTCTTCCAGGTGGTGTGGCTCAACACGTCGCAGTATAAGGACAACCACGACTACCTGCCCACGGAGTACATCGACATGCAGGGCAACCGCCTGGCCGTCGGCGACGACATCCGCAGCCAGATAGCGGCCGACGACGGCACCTTCCGTTACTTCCGCCGCACCATCCTGCCCGTCAGCTACGCCCGCAACGAGAAACCCGTCTCGCTGCTGTGGAACCTGAAGGCCACCAAGGAATTCAAGAAGGGCACCAAGCTCTCGTTCTTCGTCAACGGTCTGCTCGACATCAGTCCCAAGTACCTCTCGGGCAGCAAGGTGACGCAGCGCGAATGGCACGACCCCTACTTCGGACTGGAACTCTATTTTAACTTCGACCTGTAAATGCACAAGACATATCTACTTCCCACAATCCTGCTCCTGGCCTGCTGCTGCCGGCTGTCGGCACAGTCGCTGCTCGACCGCGCCGGCTGTACGCTGTCGCCCTCGGAAGACCGCTATCAGGCGCTCCGAGCCGACATCGCCACCACGGGCGACAAGGCCCTGTATGCCAACCCAGCCTTCACGGAGTGGGCGGCCCGCCACGACACGCTGCTGCGCCACCACACGGCCATCGTCTATGCCGGACTGAGCGGTGCCGACGGCGAGGGCGACTTCATACCCTACGAGGGCCGTGGCTCCACTGACTACCGCGTCGGTGCCTATGGCGAGTACAGCACGCTCCGCAGTGGCACGCTCTCGGGCTGCATCCAGTATGCCCAGGGCAAGCACCGCGGCATCGGCTGGAGTGCCACGCGGCTGCCGGAGCTGTACTTCCCCTACGTCTCCACCGACTCCTGCGGCGGCGACTTCAAGTTCGACAGCTACTATGCCGAGGGTAACTACGGGCTGGCGCTCGGTGACTGGACGCTCGGTGTGAAAGGCTCGTTCTACGGCGAACAGGCCTACCGCCTGACCGACCCCAGGGCGCTGAACAACACCACGTGGCTGCGCTTCGGCACCGGTGCCGCCCGGCAGGTGGGCAGCCACCTGCTGATGCTCGACCTGGGCTACGGGCGCAACAAGCAGCACTTGCAGCTGCGCTACTGGCGTCCCGGTCAGCAGGATCGCTTCTTCGTCTGCTACGGCTTCGGACTCTATGACACGCGCCAGAGCGGCGTATCCTTCGGCAAGTCGCGCATGTACTATATCGACGAGTTCAACGGCTGCCTGCAGTACCTCTCGCCACGGCAGGGCAAGCTGCGGCTGCACCTCTCTGCCGACTACGCCTACGACCACATGGAGACTGAGGAGAGCGACATCTACAACCTCTACGAGTCGCGGTCGCACACGGTCAGCCCGCTGTTGCGCCTGACCTACGAGCCGTTGGAGGCGTGGCGCTTCGAGCTGATGGGCGCGGGCCGCTTCCAGTTCCGCAAGGGCTACGAGAATATCATCGAGGAATACCTCATCGACAAGGAGAACAACATCTACGACTTCCGCACCATCGACACCCGCCAGAACTACAGCCGCGACGTCAGCCGCCTGACGGGCACCCTGCGGGCCACCCGGCGGCAGGGCCGTGTGCAGTTGAGCCTGCAGGGCGGCGTCACCGCCGACACGTATGAGGAGCGCTATGCTTCGGCGGGCTACCGCATCAAGGTGCAGACGCTGACACCCTTCGCCGCTGCCGCCTTCCAGTGGCAGGGCCGTCGCGATGCCGTCAGTCTCAGCCTGCTCTATGGCCGTCAGACCGTCGGCACCCACCAGTATGATGTTGAGATGCAGAACCAGCAGATAGCCCACCTCGACTTCCAGCACGCCTTTGCGCCTTACGCCTTCCGCTGTGCCGACCTCGACCGGCTGTCGGTCGATGTTACCTGGCAGCACCAGTTCAGCAGGATGGCCGTAGGGCTGAATGCCAAAGCCTATCTTGCCGACGGCCACCGCTCTGACGACGTCGTCTACAAGGGCACCATCGGCTTCCCGTCTACCGCGCCGATGCCGTCGGCCCAGTCCGACACCCATCGGGAGCGCTGGGCCGGACTAACGGCTTTCGTCACATTCTGATGTAAAGATACTGAAGTTTACGCTGCCATAGGCACGGTGCTCGCGGAAGCAGCGGTGACTGGAGAAGTCGTAGTCCTTGCCGTGTTCGAAGACGAAGACGCCGCCCTCCTTCAGCAGTCCTTTCTCAAGGATGAGGCCGGGGATGGCCGGCAGTTCCTTCAACGCATAGGGCGGGTCGGCAAAGATAAAGTCAAACTGCTGCTTGCAACTCCTGACAAAACGGAACACATCGCCACGGATAGGAAGAGCTGTCCCCTGGCTGAGGCTGAGGCTTTCCAGGCATTGCTTGATAAAGCGGTGGTGGTCGCGGTCCTGCTCAACGCTGACCACGCGGCTACAGCCGCGCGACAGCAGTTCGAGCGTGATGCTGCCCGTACCCGAGAAGAGGTCGAGTGCCGTCGCCCCCTCTAAGTCTATGTATCCGTTCAGCACGTTGAAGATGTTCTCCTTGGCGAAGTCCGTCGTCGGCCTTGCCTTGAACGTTCGCGGCACCTCAAAGTGGCGCCCCTTGTATATGCCTGTAATAATCCTCATCGCCCTTTCGTAAACAGTGCCATCAGGTCGAACGGCATTCCACTGATTTTGGTGACCGGGGAACGGTTGAACTCTGCCGAGGGATTGATGACGTAGACATTCTGCAAATAGCGGCGTAGCTCGTCGACCAGCCATTGCTGCTCGTTCTGAACCGACGACGACTCAGCAGTAAAAAGGTCGCCTACCAAGTGAAGCTCGTCGTGCTCAGTACTGAGTAGCAGCTGTTTCCAGACATAAAGGAGGAAGTAGAGGGCATCGTGGGCACGGGCGGCCTCAAACTGGTTATAGAACTTAAAGCGGTTCTGCTGGAACGAGAATACATCGAGTCTATGCTCATGGAAAAAACCGTAGAGCTTGTTACGGGCACCAGTGAACGAGCGGCGGTGCAGATGACGCCATACAGGCGACAAGGCCGCCACGATGCTGAGGTCGGCAAAATTGTCATCAAGCACCGTATGCAAATCTTTGCTGACGGCAAAGACGGCCACGGCATTCAGGTCGGGCAGCACATTGTAGAGCACCTGTTCCTGCTCTTTCCGGGGAAAAGAATGGTTGTACATTTCCGCCATCTTCTGCTCTTCAAACAATTCCACGGGAGTCAGCAGAATAGGCGCATCAACCAAGACCAAGGCCTTGATAATACCCATCTGCTTCAGTCCGGCACTCTTCAGAGCCTCACGCAGATTGGCGGCCATCGAGATACCGCTCTTCACCACATAGGGTTCGTAGGTAACGGGACTCTCCGGCTGAGTCATATCAAGACTCGAAAATGACAGATGGCGCTGACCAATGCGGATGAATATGCGCCCCTTGCCTCGCTGGTTCAGTTCGTTTTCCATATCGCTTCACCTTACATTCCTGACAATATGCTTGCCCCGCAGACGGCTAACAGAGCCGCCGCCGTAAGGGCTAAGATGATATTTATCACTCTATTTGTGACCGTCATTCAATTCCTTTTTTGTAACTTTGCGCCGCAAAGGTACGAAAAAAAACGTAAAAACGAAAGCGATTTTGGAAGATTTACGCTAATCGTTTTGTAAAAACGCTCACCATAGCAAGGCATCCGGCCAAACTAACTGCCCTAGTTAGTCGTGCTAACTGGCCTAGTTAGTCGTGCTAACTGGCCTAGTTAGTCCACCCGATTACAGTTATTACAGATGACAGTTTTCTCAAAACCGTTTGCAAACCTTAGAAATAATATATACTATATATATAATATATATATATTATATATATAGTATAATATAATTATACATTTATCTTTCTCTTGTCGGTATACGGGCTTTTTAAAAACTGTCATCTGTCATCTGTCATCAACGGTCACATGGTCACAACTGTGACCGTGACCGTTTTTGTTGTGCATTTAAAACAAAATAACGCAATCTTTCTTGTTTCTCAATTCTTTTTTGTATCTTTGCCCTCAAATACTGAATGAATATGAATAACAAAGAACCTGACTACGTTTACATACTGACCCGCTCGACCTCTAGGACCCCTGTTTTCGCGTGGACTGGGTGAAGATAGGCAAGATCTCACGTCCTGTGGATGTTAGAGGCAAGGATATTTAGACATTCAACAATTTGGAACTATGAGCGAGATTAAATACATAGAGCCCAAGCAAGAAACTCAACTATACGATGATGTGTGCCAGATTATTGATGGTGCGCGTGGCAGGATAGCAACATATGTGAACACAGAAGCCTGCCTGACAAATTGGTATGTTGGTAAGCGTATAAAGGAAGATGTGCTCTTTAATCAGCGTGCAGAATATGGCAAGCAGGTGGTCAGAAACCTTTCTTCAAAACTGACAGAACGCTATGGTAGCGGATGGAGTGAGAAGGCTATGAGACATTGTCTCCGCAGCGCGGAGACTTTTTCCGAGGAGGACATTGTGACACTTCAAGACCCCCAGCTTTCGCGAGGACTGGGCGACGATAGGCAAAAGTTCACGACCTGTGGATGTGAGAAGCAAAATGATCAGAGAGTCCCCGTGATTTCCAGGAATTCAAACTTTTTGGTATTGTTGAGATTGGAGAATATACTTCACTAAGAAGGTTTAAAAAAAGTAACAAGTGCTATATATAATGCCTAAGTGAATATAATAAGTTTTTAAGAAAGTGAATAAAATTCCAACAATAAATTTTAAAATCTATGAATAAAACAGATCTTATTAATCAAATTAGGTTCGAAACAGGATTAAGCAAGAAAGACATTCAGAACTTTCTGAAGTCTTTTAAGTCTGTGATAATTGATGCTTTGGCTCAGGAAGAGGAGGTAAAAATTAGAAATTTTGGTAGGTTTGCAGTAAAGGAACGTAAAGAGCGGAAATATTTCAACTTGCATACAAAGCAATTGCAAGTAATACCTGCTAAAAAAAGAGCAACTTTTACTTTCGCTCCATTACCAAACAAGTATCGTATTGTCATTCCTCCCTTTGAAATATCCTACAAGCAAGCATATCGTACCCCCTATGTACCTCAGCCGTTTAATAGTAACATAAGTACAGCATTCTATTCTGCTTCAGGCCAGAATCTGATTATACCATATTTGGCCATAGGTGCAAGGAGAGAGATGTGTAAAGTCGAAGAAACTGTTGAGTTTGAATATTGGGGAAAAGTTAATAATGGTGTTAAAAAGAGAGATTCTTTAAATAAAGAGAATTATCCTTTCTTGCTAATTCCTAAATCAGATACACCTATTTTAGCATGCACTTCTTTCGAAGGAATCGTAAACGGAGTTTCAGAACCGAAATTGTATAATATATTAACAAATATAAGAAAGATTGAACCTGAGATTAGAGTTCTCAAGAGCGTTTCTTTACCCATCAAAAATCGCAACTTTGGCTACAAACCAGACATTGCTATTGTATGGAAAGCTAAGGGAGTCTGTATTGATGTCGAAATTGACGAACCATACGACATCTTAAGCAGAAAACCAATTCATTACACGGATGAAGATTGTAGTGACTATCTTCGTAATGCATATTTCCTCGAAAATGGATGGTATGTGATTAGAATAGCAGAAGAACAGGTGATAAAAAATCTTGAAGATGTATACAACTATATATCGCATATCGTCTATCTGACATCACAGGATGAACGATTCAAAGCAAATATGGATGTGGCACCCGTAAAAAGATGGAATCGTTCTGAAGCCATGAAATTGGCTGAACTCAATTTCAGAGAAGACTATTTAGGCTTACCCCCTCATAAGGTCGTACCAATAGATAATACTGACGATGATGGTTACAGCATTCCTGATTCTTTTGATTTCGTGCGTCCTAGTACAGACATTATTGACAACCCTTATGGTGATATAACAGACAAGTTGAAGATGACTGCAGGTGAACATTCCTATCTAAGAATCAAAAAAGCAGATAATGGTTATGAGTATGTTACAACTAAAAAACAAATAACTTATTTCTTCCATGGAATCAGGTTCTATGATGTCGTGGAAGAAAAAGAGTACTATTTATCTTATGCAGATATTGATTCATTTGTTGGGTTAGATAACATAAAGATTGAGAGAGAGAATGATCAGAAATGGCATTATTTCGTCTATAATACGATCGTTCATTGTCGCCCCATACATTTTGTATATGGTAAGACCTCTGAGAATGGACCAACAGAGAGAACAGTCCTTCATCTGTTGCCATACGTTAAATATCATTCTGGTACTCAAAAGTATATAGAGAGCCATACTGGGTGGGAATGGCTGAATGGCGCAGCAAGGGGTGTTTATAAAGATCTATGTAATAAAGATAATATGCCCGAGTTCTCTGGCTATTGCGTATATCGTAAAGACGTAAGAACATTTAATGCTTTACGCATTATAGAGGGGTATGCTTTTGATTGCTATAAGCCATTGGTTAATTATGACACGAATGATGTGTTGGAGGTACTGGAAAAAGGAGATGGGAAATTGGCTGAGATCATCTATTCTCATTTTACAGAAGAGGAGAAGAAAAAGTACTATAACATCGCAAATAATGGTCATGCACTTGCTATGCAGGGTAAGTATGATGAAGCTCTAAAGTATTATTTCAAATTCCCAGAGGAAATGGTTGTTTCTGGCAATTTAACCTGGCGACAAGCTTTGTGGGAAGACATCGAAAAGTTTGGTAGGAATGAAACATATGGCTCGAAAATTGACCATGTGAGTAAACTTATACAAGTTTCGTATGTTAAGAAGATATAGGAAGTTAAAGGAACATATGCCGCTTTTCAGTGGCGAAAGGCTACGGGTTCTTTGATAAGCGAACAAATTCTTGGACGTGCCAAGCGGCAGAGTCGAGTGCGAGCGGGTGAACACGAATCAAGGCAATCGTGGACGGTTCTTTGCAAAGACCTCCGCGAAGCGCCTGAACACCCACGGAGCGCAAGAAAGCGGCAGAGCCGAGCGCTGGTGATCATTTCGAAATAATTGTGTATTTTTGCAGACAAATTTTAGATCAATACTTAGTTAATTTTTAATTATATGTCTCATTTTAAACCACATAGCACAT